>JABDRK010000107.1 GCA_013041785.1 Eudoraea sp. | reverse complement strand
AGTGTGGACGGGGGCTTTAAATGGAAAATGATCAACAGTAATAGCGATATTGGTAACCGTCCTTTCTACTATTCAGACATCCATGTGGACCCGGAAAATGAGAACAGGGTATTTTCGGTCTTTACCTATGTGAATGTTTCCGAGGACGGCGGACAAAATTTCACGCAGTTGATGCCGGCCTATGGGGTTGACAACGGGGTACACCCGGACCACCACGCCTGGTGGATCCACCCGGATAACGGCCAATTTATGATCGACGGAAACGATGGAGGGATGAACATTACCAAGGATGGCGGAAAGACCTGGCGTTTTATCGGCAATCTGCCGGTAGCCCAGTTCTACCACATCAGTGTGGATAATGAATACCCCTACAATGTCTACGGCGGCATGCAGGACAATGGCTCCTGGAGGGGCCCGGCCTATGTCTGGCGCGCCCAGGGCATCCGCAACAGCTACTGGCAGGAGATCGCCTTCGGGGACGGCTTCGACGTGGTCCCGGACCTGGATGATTCCCGCTACGGATACGCCATGAGCCAGCAGGGATTTGTAAGCCGGTACGACTGGCAGACGGGGAACAATTACTCCGTACGCCCTACCCCACCGGATGCGGAAACCAAACTGCGCTTTAACTGGAATGCCGGGATCGGGCAGGACCCGTTTGACAACAGCACGGTCTATTTCGGGAGCCAGTTTGTACATAAAAGCACGGACAAAGGCCTGACCTGGGAAGTTATTTCCCCGGACCTTACTACTAACGATCCGGAAAAGCAAAAACAAAGCGAAAGCGGGGGCCTTACCATGGATGCCACCGGAGCCGAAAACCACTGTACCATCCTGGTTATTGAGCCTTCCACAGTGGAAAAAGACATGCTCTGGGTGGGTACCGATGATGGTCGGGTTCATATTACACAAAACGGTGGTTCCAGCTGGACGGAAGTGACCCAGAATATAAAAGGGCTGCCCAAAGGCAGCTGGATCCCTCAGATCAAGGCCTCTCAACGCAACAAAGGGGAAGCCCTGCTTATCGCGAACGATTACCGCAGGTACAACTATACACCCTATGCCTATCGCACCCGGGATTATGGGAAAACATGGACCCGGATCGTGGATGGGAACGATGTGAAGAGCTATGCACTTTCCATTGTGGAAGACAAAGAAAACCCAAACCTCATGTTCCTCGGGACTGATGACGGATTATATATTTCCTTTGATGCCGGCAACAACTGGCAGAAATGGACAGAGGGCTACCCTACTGTATCCACCAAAGATCTGGTGATCCACCCCAGAGAACAGGATCTTGTGATCGGAACTTTTGGGCGCGCTGCCTGGGTGCTGGACGATATCCGTCCGCTAAGGGCCCTGGCCGGGGATAAAACGATCCTGAATCAGGAGATCAGCCTCTTTCCAGGCCCGGATGCCTACCTGGCCGCATACCAGCAGCCCACAGGGAGCCGTTTTGGGGGCGATGCCCTCTACAATGCGGAAAACCGGGATGGCGGTGCCATGATCACGTATTATCTAAAAAAGGGTAAAAAGAGAGAGAAACCAGAGGCTAAGAAGGAGGACAAAGAAGAAATGAAGGATGAGGGTGCTGAGGAAAAGAAAAAAACCAGGGATACCGTCTTCTTTAAGATCTATGACGGAGACCGGTTGATCCGTACCCTGAAATACAAAACCCCGGAGAAAAAAGGCTTCCACCGGGTCTATTGGAACCTGGATGAAGCCGGACCAGACCGCCCATCACGACGAATCCGCAAACGGACAAGGGAACCCGGAGGTGCTACAGTTAAACCCGGAAACTATAAGGTGGTGGTGGAATACGGTGACCTGACCGATGAGACCTCGGTAACCGTAAAAACAGACCCCAGGATCAATGTTTCCCTGTCGGCCATCAATGCTGTCTATGAAACCACCAAAAAGCTGGAAGGACATATGCAGACAGCTGCGGATGCTGTAAAACAACTGGTGGAAAGCAAGAACATTGCCAACAAATTCCAGAGAGAATTAAAGGTGCTGGACAAGGAAAAATTCAAGGACCAGATCAAGACCTCGGGGGATATGGTTAAAGCCATAGACTCTGTTATTGCGGTCTATCTGGGCAAGGAAGACAAGCGGCAGGGAATTACAAGGAATCCCGAGATAACCGTTATGCGGCGCATAGGCAATGCGTACCGCTATGTGGCCAGCCGGAAAACCGGGATTACGTCTACCGAGGAGCAGCTGATCAAATTTGCCCAGGACGACCTGAAGGCCGCCTTGCAACAAACCAACGCATTCTTTGCGAACCGCTGGAAGGCCTACAAAGAAGAGATGGAAAAACTGGAGCTGTCCCCTTTTAAAGAAACCGAAACCTTTACGCTGGAATAGGCGTCTGATATAACAAGTAAACCATTAAAAAACGAACTATAATGAAAAAAAGCATGCTGCTTCTGGGCATTATCCTTATCTGGAGTTGCCAGGAGAAAAAAGAGCCCTCAATAGCTGAGACGCTCAAGAGCTATACCATCGAGCAGATGATGGACAATGAAAATGTGGGGGGCGGGAGTTTTTCTCCGGACAAATCTAAATTGCTGGTTTCCAGTAACCGTTCAGGAATCTACAATATGTATACGGTTCCTGCGGCTGGTGGCGATATGATGCCGGTAACGGAATCGGACAGCTCCTCTGTATTTGCTATCTCCTATTTCCCTGAAGACGAACGCATGCTATTCCGCATGGACAATAACGGGGACGAGATCTACCACATCTACCTCAGAGATGAAGAAGGCAACCAACAAGACCTGACACCCTATGAAGGGGCCCGAGCCCTGTTCTATGGCTGGTCCAAAGACAAGGAGCATTTTTATTTTGCCTCAAACAAACGGGATAAGCAGTATAACGACCTCTATAAAATGGATGTCGCCACCCTGACTCCTACCCTGCTTTTTGAAAATACCGAGGGCTACAGTGTGGAGGGAATCTCCTGGGATGACGAATATGTTGCTGTCAGCAAGGCTTTAAATACTAATGACAGCGACCTTTTTCTGTTTAGCAGGGAAGATGATGCCCTGATCAAGATTAATGAAAACCAGAGCGCAAATAGCATGCAGGATTTTTCCCTGGATAATTCGGCCTTTTATTATTCCACAGATGACGGCTCGGAATTTGCCTACCTGATGAAGTACAACCTTGAGGACGGTAGCCGTGAAAAAGTCATGGAGCGCGACTGGGATATCATGGGTAGCTATTTTACTGAAAATGGCAAGTACCAGGTTACCTATATCAACCAAGACGCCAAGAACATGATAGAGGTGATGGACGTGGCCAGTGGGGAGAACATCGAACTGCCTGAAATTGAAAATGCCAGCATCACCAATGTGAGCTTTTCACGAGACGAGAGTATGATGCGTTTCTATGCCGGGGGCTCGCACACACCATCTAATCTGTATGTCTATGATTTGCAATCTGAGGATTTGACCAAGCTCACGGATGTGCTGAATCCGGAAATCACCCCGGAACATTTGGTGACGGCAGAGGTGGTTCGCTTCGCTTCCTTTGACGGACTGGAGATTCCGGCTATCTATTACAAACCCCACCAGGCCTCGGAAGACAATAAGGTTCCTGCCCTCGTATGGGTACATGGGGGGCCCGGCGGACAAAGCCGTCAGAATTTCAGTTCCCTGATCCAATACCTGGTCAACCACGGTTATGCCATCCTGGCGGTCAACAACCGCGGGAGCAGCGGCTATGGTAAGACCTTTTACCAGATGGACGACCTGAACCACGGGGACAAGGACCTTAAGGACTGTGTTGAAGGAAAGAACTGGCTGGCTCAACAATCCGAAATCGATCCGGAAAAAATCGGGATCATCGGGGGCTCTTACGGAGGCTACATGACCATGGCTGCCCTTACTTATACTCCGGAAGAATTTGCCGTTGGGGTGAACCTGTTTGGGGTCACCAACTGGATACGTACCTTAAAAAGCATTCCGCCATGGTGGGCTTCCTTCAAAGATGCACTTTATAAAGAACTGGGAGATCCGTACAGCGCTGATTCCGTGCGGTTAAGGGCGATATCCCCCCTCTTCCATACCGATAAGGTGACCAAGCCACTAATCGTTTTACAGGGGGCTACAAACCCGCGTGTGCTGCAGGTGGAGTCTGATGAGATCGTGGCTGGCGTGCGTGCCAATGGGGTACCGGTGGAATATGTCTTGTTTGAAGATGAAGGACACGGCTTTGTGAAAAAGGAAAATCAGATAGAAGCCTATAGCGAGGTGCTGAAATTCCTGGAAGTCTATTTAAAAAAGGATCCGGGAGAACCTATAGAGGACGGCCAATCCATGGAATTGGAAACCAATTCCTGATACGATAAAAAGAATACCAACAAAAAAGGCCCCTACCCGGGGCCTTCTTTTTTTTAGTTTGATTAAATTACCGGTCGAAATAAAATGGGAATGAGAAAAATTTGGATTTTGATCGCGCTCCTCGCTGTAACCGGAGCCCAGGCTCAGGAAACCGGTGCAGATACCTGGGGGGCCTGGTATATGTATTTTGGTATGAACCGGGTATCGGAAAAGTGGAGTATACATACTGAAGCCCAGTTCCGGTATTACGAAACTACCGGGAATTTCAACCAGCTGCTGCTTCGCACCGGGGCCAATTATCATATCAACAAGGACGCCATTGTGACTCTGGGGTATGCCTTTATCGATACGGATCCTTCCTTTGAGGATGGTGCAAACCTAAGCAACGAGATCCTTGAAAACCGTATTTTCCAGCAACTCCTCTTATACAACCAGGTGTGGGAATTTAAGTTTGAACACCGCTACCGCCTGGAACAGCGCTTCCTGGATTTCGGGGAGATACGTGGCAAGGAAACCCAGCACCGTGCCCGTTACCGCCTGCAGGTGACCCTGCCGCTGACCAATACCTTTTTCCTGAATTTCTACGACGAGGTCTTCCTCAACCTGCAGGACCAGATTTTTGGACAGAACCGGCTTTACGGGGCGGTGGGGGTACGTGTGACCGAAAATACCAGCGTGCAGTTCGGGTACCTGAAAAACCATTTCAACAACATTAACTTTGACCGGCTGCAGTTTGCAGTCTTCTATAACCCGGATTTGCGGGGGGTGTTTAAAAAGAAATCCAAAGATTAGGTTCCCTGAGTTTTCATTATTTTACAAGGGTTCGTAGCATGTCAGGTATCTTGCCTCATTACGACCATTGCCTAAAATGAGAAAACATGAAACCACAAAAGGTCTTTTTTCAAAATACCGAGGGGCAGCAACTGGTAGGCCGACTGGAACTTCCCGCAGACCAACACCCCCACAACTTTGCCCTTTTTGCCCATTGTTTCACCTGTAATAAGAATTTATCGGCGGTAAGGAACATCAGCAGGGCCCTTACGAATAAAGGATTCGGGGTCTTGCGGTTTGACTTTACCGGCCTGGGAGAAAGCGACGGGGATTTTGCCGATACCAATTTCTCAGGAAATGTAGAAGACCTGGTAGCTGCAGCAGGTTATCTCGGGGAACATCATAAGGCCCCATCTTTGCTGGTAGGGCATTCCCTGGGCGGGGCGGCTGTGATCTTTGCCGCGGCACAAATCAACTCGGTCAAGGCAGTAGCTACAATAGGAGCCCCTTCTGATCCTAAACATGTCGCCCATTTATTAGAAGGCAATCTGGAAGAAATAAAAACTCAGGGCAAGGCTACCGTGAAGCTCGGCGGCAGGCCCTTTACCATAAAGAAACACTTTCTGGAAGACCTCGAGGCCCATACCCTGCCCAAAGTGGCAAAAAATTTAAAAAAGGCGCTGCTTATACTTCACTCTCCTCAGGACCGTACCGTGGAAATAAAAAACGCAGAACAAATCTACCTTGCCGCCCGCCATCCGAAAAGCTTTATTACCCTGGATGGGGCAGACCACCTGCTCTCCAATTCCCGGGATTCCCATTATGCCGGAGGGGTGGTAGCCGAATGGGCCAGCAGGTATGTGATCCTTCCTGAAACGGAAGAGCTAAAGAGCCCACACCAGGTAATCGCCAGCCTGGATGGGGATGGGGGTTTTACGACCGATATGAAGATCGGGAACCATTATTTCACTGCCGATGAACCAACGGATTTTGGCGGAAATGATTTTGGTCCCTCACCTTACGAGTTTGTATCGGCCGGGTTGGCCGCCTGCACGGTGATGACCCTGCAAATGTATGCACGACGGAAGGGCTGGGACCTGCAAAATGCAGAGGTGCATACCTCATACAGCAAGACCCATGCAGAAGATTGTGTTCAATGTGAATCCGCCAGCGCCAAAATCGATACGTTTCACCGGGAGGTAAAATTGACCGGGGACCTGGATGAAAAACAAACCCAACGACTCCTGGAAATTGCAGACCGTTGCCCGGTGCACCGGACCCTGCACAGCGAAACACAGGTAATCACCAAACTCCTGCCCTGATGGAAAGTCCGGTTTTTGAAGTAAGGTTGGGCAGTATACACAGTCTCCCCCTTCCCGAAGAGATAGTAAAACCCTTTTTGGAAAAAGGGCATAGCCGGGTACGGATAGCAGCTTACCATGAAGGGAATTCCATCAGCTTCCACGGGGCCCTGCAAGGACGTGGAACAGGGTACTTTCTCATGTTTGGGAAACAAAACCAGAAAGCGCTGGGAGTCTTTCCCAATGATTACTTTCAGCTACAGTTCTTTGAAGACACCTCCAAATACGGCGTGGACATGCCGGAGGAATTTGATGCTGTGCTAGAGAGTGATCCGGAAGCCCGGGAGCTATTTGAAAGTCTTACAGATGGCAGGAAACGGGGACTCATTTATGCCATCCTGCGATATAAATCGACCCAAACCCGTATCGACAAATCCCTGATTCTGTGTGAGAACCTCAAGCGGGGTATCCGTGATCCCAGGGCTTTGTTCAGGCCTTTTTAAGATAATGGTTGACAAGGCTGAGCTAATTTCCTATCTTTCGGGGGTAACCAAAACAAAAAACATGAAAAAGATAAGTATCCTTTTAGTGGGAATAGTTTGTATCGCATTTTACAATTGTAAGGACGCCAAAAAAGGCGCAAAGGATGCGGCAGAGGAAGCCCAGGAAATGGTTGAAGAAGTGGAGGAAACAATCGAAGTCAAGACCATCACCTTCACTATGGAACCGAAAAGCGACAGTAATGTCACGGGTACCGTGACCTTTACCGAGGAAGATGGAATGGTAAAGATGGTTGGGGTATTCAGCGGACTCTCCGAAGGGGAGCACGCCATACACATTCATGAAACAGCCGACTGTTCTGCCGATGATGGGACCTCTACCGGTGGCCATTGGAATCCCACCCGTGAACCCCATGGGGCCTGGGGTGCTCAGGAGGGTTACCACCGCGGAGATATCGGGAACTTAATAGCAGATGCGGATGGTAACGCCACCGTGGAATTTTCAACAGACCTCTGGTGTCTGGGATGTGAAGACGAAACCAAAAACATCATAGGCAAAGCTGTGATTGTGCACAAAGGAAAGGACGACTTTGTAACCCAGCCCACCGGAGCTGCAGGAGCCCGGGTTAGCTGTACGGGAATAATCGAATAAGAGCTCGTAGCACGACAAACAAAAAAGGCCGCAGTTAGCGGCCTTTTTTTGGTCATTTTTAAACAATTCAAAAACTACTCCGGTATACGGAGTGCATTCATATAGGGTACTAAAAACGTTGCGTAATTATTCTCCTCCTACCTTATCGTATTTTTTCAGAGAATAATGGGCTTTCACAATCTTGTAAACTAGAAAAGACATGATCGCCAGCCAAACAAAAAATATTAAGTATTCCATAATAGTCAGATTTGGGTTAGCTATTATTTTGAGTTGAGCCAGTCGTTTAACAACTCATTTGCTTGGGACAAAAAAGGGTAAACTACTGTAGTTCAACGTTAAAAATATACCATTCGTCTGTATTTTCCTATAGAAATGTTAAAATTTCGATGAATGGTATGTAGGTTAACCCTGATTTAATGTAAAAGGGATGTTTTACGAAACTTGAAGTATTATATTTAACTTGCCAATTCTTTGCCCGGAGAAGGGAGGTTTCAGATCAATTTGCGTCTAAGCCCGAAGCTATTTTTCTGCTGGAAAGGAATCAAAAAAACGCGGTATGAACCCATCGGCATCTGGATGGATTGTAAAGTTTGGACACGAGGTAAAAAATCATCTCGATAACTATAAGGACTTTCGTGATTTATACGGAGGAATGAAGAAGACCGGGTTTGTCTATGGCCTCAATGTGAAGGTCCCCCGTTTTATAGAGTCGGCCCATCCCCTTTCCGAAGATGAAAAGGCGAAGATAAACCTCATCACTTCCCTGTACTTCACTTTTAAAAGCGAAACCGGGCAAACCGACTATAAAAGCTTCCTTAACAGCATTTTCCAATTTTATACCGAGCTGGGGATTTTTAGCATGTCATTCCTGAATAAACTGTTCACAGGCAGGAAAACTACCTCCCAACTGGAAAAACTTATGGATTCCCGGGTATACCTGGAAGATAATTTGATCTCCAAGACGTTTAACAGTGTTATCACCAATTCCCTGCTCTTTATTGATGTACTTACCTATAAGGAATACCTTAACGGGAGGGAAAAGATCAGGAAACATGCAAAAAACCTGGAGCATATCGTAATTAACCTGATCTTCCATGCACTCAGTTCCAAGGAACGCAACAAAAAAGACGACCGGCTGGCACAGCTTTTTGAATCCTCCCTGACATTTATTGACAGTAATAAGGAGAAATTTGACGGCAGGTACCGGGAAAAATTGGCCAAATATGCCAGCAAATGGGAAAATCGCTATTTTTTGGATGTGGCCTGTATCACAGTTTGGGAAGACAAGGTATTGGAACTGCACGAATCGGAATTCATATTCGGGATAGGAAATGACCTTGGTTTTGAACGCAAACAAATCTCCAGAAGCCTGGAAGAAGTCACTTACTTTTTTGAAAAAAATGCTCCCATTATTTCATTTTTAAAATCCAATAACCTGGCGATTCAGTTCTACGACAGCATGTCTAAAGTGGTAAATAAACTCATCTTGCGGAACAGCAAAAGACTACAAAAAGAACTTACAGACAGCAAAGAATTGGTCTCCCTGCTTTCCAAATCCACGGTAAAAGACCTTACTCCTGAAGAGAAGAAAAAGGTGCAAAACCAGCTAATCGATATCTTTAAAAGTATCCCTTCCCTGGCCATATTTATGCTCCCGGGAGGAGCCGTTTTATTGCCTATATTTATCAAACTGATTCCAAAACTACTGCCGTCTGCTTTTGATGACAATCGGGTTGAAAATACCCCTTAATTTCTGTAAAAAACGTAGTATAAGAAAAATCTATGGGAGGGGTTAATATATTTTATATCAGAATAATAAGTTAATTTACTCTAACCATAACTTGAAATCCCGTACCCGTTCCCTGCTAACGATGATTTCCTGCTCGTTAAAGCGATTTAACTTCACTTTCAGGCGGGAATTTGTATAGGCTACGATGTCTTGAATGTGCCGGATATTGACGTAGAATTTTCTACTCACCCGGAAGAAGTTTTCAGGTGCCAGCTCCTCCTCCAATTGTTCCAGGGTAGTATCCAATAAATAATTTCGTCCGTCCTGGGTTGCAGCATAGGTTCCTTTGTTCTCACTGTAGAAACATTCAATGTCTTCTGCGTTTATGATTTTGATATGCTGCCCTACCTTGGCAGTGAAGCGTTTTTTGTAATCACGCTCCAGGGGATTGGTCAACAATTTTTTGATGTCTTCAAAATCCAGGTTGATGGTTTTATCCTGATTGTTGAGATTTTGATATTGCTTCATGGCTACAGCCAGTTCCTCGTCGTCTATCGGCTTAAGCAGGTAATCGATGCTGTTCAACTTAAAAGCTTGCAGTGCATATTCATCATAGGCGGTGGTAAAAATGATAGCGCTATTCACCTGAACGGCATCAAAGATCTCAAATGAAAGTCCGTCTGAGAGTTGAATATCAAGGAAAATAAGGTCAGGGTGTTTATGATTCTGGAACCAGGCTATAGATTCTTCAACAGAATGCAAAAGGGTGGATACTTCAATACCCAATTCGGATAGCAGGCGCGCGAGGCGTCTTGCGGCAGGTTTCTCATCCTCTATAATTATAACTTGCATGGAATGATCGGCTTTTACTTTCCGGTTTAAAATTAGGGTATCCCAACGAATATACAGGGGTATCCCCTATTCTTCGTTCATGTACTTTTGTATTTGTCGTTCCTCCCAGTCTTTTAAAAAGGATAATCTGAATTTGAAGACAACCAGTCCGTGAATCACGATAATCAGGGCCCAGATACCCAGGTTTATCCAAATATTCAGGTTTATCCAGGACATTACTTCTTCATTTACCGCTTCGCGTATCCGGATTATAGGTTCTACCTGCAGTACATAGAGTACGGCCAGAATTATGGACACGATCAGAAAGATCTGTACATGGCTGAAAAAACCTTTTATGGCCTTAACCCTTTTTTTGGCTTTTTCCAATTTGTCTTTATACGCTTGATTCGTTTCCATTTATTTATATTTCTCCGCTTCCTGTTTGTCTTTTTCGATATACTTCTGAATCATTCTTTCCTCCCATTTTTTAGTGAATACTGAATTCTTCTTAAAGGTATTGATACCGTGGAAGGCTAATCCTATTCCCCAGAATAATGGGGTCATAAAGGTAGGAAAGGACCAGAATTCGTTGTCATTCCCAAAATTCTGAAGGCCCAGGTTGATTATTATAAATGTGTTGATTATGAGGTAAATAGTCAGGTGAATATAAAATCCTTTGATCTCCTCCACCCTTTTTTTAGCGCGAATCAGTTTTTCCTCCTCCTTGTTATCCTGTATGCTTTTCATATTCCTGTGCTATTCCCAACGTCGGGTAATGTCATCGTCTTCTTTCATATATTCTTTGATCTTTCTTTCCTCCCAGTCCTTACCGAAGAACGGATTGAGGTTGAAGGTACGTATGGCGTGGAAAAATAGTCCGATTCCCCATCCAAATGCTGCCCATAAGAACCACATATACCTCCAGCCGTCTATCCAGTAATTCAGGACGGCCAGGCCGCTAATTACAATTACATATGAGGTAAGGTTGCCATAGAACTTTTTTAGTTCTTCTACCCGCTCCTTGGCGCGTATGTATTTGTTTTCTTTGCTAAAGTCTTCCATGATGCTAATGTTAATGGTTATGTTTTTTACTGTTAAAATTGGTTATCCGACATATATTCCTTGATTTTTCGCTCTTCCCAATTCTTCCCTAATATGGGGCTGTACCCAAAGGCGCATAATCCGTTCAGGATCACGCCAAGTCCCCAGCCTACTGCGGGAAAAATGACCCAGGGAAAATCTGTAGTCCTGTAGTTGAACCAGGCGAGCACTGGGATTACAATAAGGTATGCCGTCAGGTTGCCATAAAATCCTCTGATCTCCTCCACCTTCTTTTTAGCCCGGAGGTATTTGTCTGCTTTATTGATTTTTTCCATGATTTAATTTTTAATTACAGATCAAATCTCCAAAATGATGGGGCCTTATCTAAATCTTACTTGCCGAATTGTCATTTTCCCTTACCGAATTGTCGTATGCCCATGAGGTCTGGTTTAAAAATCGTCACGCTGCATCAGTTCATTTAACTTCTTCTCCTCCCAGCGCTTGCCCCAGAGCGGATTGTAACCAAAAGCTTCCATGCCGTGTACCACTACACCAAATCCCCAGCCTACTGCCGGGAAGAGCACCCAGGGCCATCCTGTGGTTACATAATTCAGGATTCCCAGGGCGGGAATAACCAGGCAATAGGCAACGAGGTTCCCGTAAAAGCCCTTAATGGCCTCCACACGTTCCTTGGCCTTCTGGTAGCGTTTATCTTCAATGTATGCCTTCTGGGACAAAGCCACGGATTTCTGACGGGTAAGCATGGGTATTTTTACCTGAAATGTACCTGTGTTTTTCAAAACCTCAACCTCCCGGTCTGTCAATATCTGATAACGCTGCTGGATATTGCGCAGGCCAACTCCACTACTTCTCTTTACCACCTGTTTTTCCTGCAGGTTATTACTGATTACCAGATTCTCGTTCTCCTCATACACCCTTATTCTCAGAGGTTTGCTAGCGGTAACAACATTGTGTTTTACTGCATTTTCCAGCAGCAGTTGCAGGGAGAGCGGTACTATCCTGGCCTCCGGATTCGACGCATGTTCAGGGATCTCAAAAACTATGCTGTCCTCAAAGCGCATCTTCAAGAGTCGGACGTAGGTGCGGGCAAACTGAAGTTCTTCGTCTACCGTAACCAGGTCTTTGTTCTTTTGCTCCAGGACATAGCGATACACCTTGGAGAGGGAGGTCGTAAACCGCTGGGCCTGGTCCGGGTCTTCCTCGATCAGGCTGGTCAGTACATTAAGACTGTTGAATAAAAAATGCGGATCTAACTGATTTTTTAACGCATCAAACCTCGCAGAAGCGGATCCTGCAATGATTTTCTGTTCCTTTACCCGTTTATCCTGCCAGGCTTTGTAGAAATACAAGGCATGAAAAAATAAAGTGGCCACAAGGGTAATAAGCAGGGCGATGTAGTAAGAAACCAACCGTTCCCCCGCTATGAATTCTGCCCAGGTTTCCTCCCTGATGTAAATCTCTAAAAATACCCGGATAAAGAATATTCCAATCATGGTGAACACAATACCCCCCAGTGCACCAATAAGCAATCGGTACCTGCTGTATTTTTTCCATGTTACCTTCTTGTTCAAATAATCAAACCAGCTCACATTGATAAAAGTGAGCACGATGGAATACAGCATATAACTGCCTACATCCTCGAGTATTTCCTTGATATTGGCTAAGTCCTGACTGCCGGCCAGCACCTGTATCCCAATGAAAATAAAGGACAGTACAAAGCCCACCAGGAATCCGACCAACAGTATTCTAATAATTTTTCTATACATGCCTTTATCTATTTGGCTACTCCTACTCCTTCACAAACCGCGATCCGGCTTTTCGGCCATAAGCCTCCGGATTTAAAATTAGTAAAAACTTTGGGTGATGCCCCAGCTCTCACCCCAGCACTTGCTTAATTAACCAGGAAATATAGCTGTAGCACATTACGCTTAATATAATCACAAGAGCCATAACTTAATTTTTAAGCAAATTTAGATGTCTGCCAACCCTATTCATAATAAGTGATACCCAACTGTCATTTACAGTTCCTGAATTGTAGAATCACTGTCTTGTCGCCCTCCCGCTAAGCCGTTAGCTCCTATTTTAGTTATCTTTACCCGCAGCATGTATATCCCTTTACACTATCGGAACGAGGACCTTGAGGAAGTTGCTGAGTTTCTCAGGAGCAATGCCTTTGCTGTCCTGGTCAGCCAGGTAGCAGGCAAACCCTGGGCTACCCATCTCCCGCTGGAACTGGAAACAGATGCTTCCGGAAAGCAGGTACTTACAGGCCATATTGCCAAAGCCAATCCACAATGGCGGCATTTTGATGAAAATGAAACTGTTTTGGCCATCTTTAACGGGCCACATGCCTATATCTCTTCCTCCTGGTATCAGGAAGAGGAAGTGCCCACATGGAACTATATTGCAGTACATGTATATGGTAAGCTCCGCATATTAACCGAAGAAGAAGTAATGGCCTCCCTGCACCGGCTGGTGGATAAGTACGAGAAAGGCTCAAAACATCCCATTTCACTGGATAAGCTATCCCCGAAAACGCTCCGGCAGGTAAAAGGTGTAGTGGGCTTCCAAATTACTGTAGACCAAATTCAGGCTGCTTATAAATTGTCTCAGGGAAGGGAAAACGACCATGCCCGCATCTTTGAAGAATTACAGGAGAGAAACGCTTTGGGCGACAAAGAAATCGCGGCGAAATTGAACCGGGAAAAGCAGGAGTAATCTTCCCTCAGATATTACCCTTATAGCATATGCAGGCGTGCCATCAGTTGTTCTTTGTACGACTTGCTAACCGGGATTGTTTTACGGGAGATTTCCAAATGGCTTTCGGCCACTACATCCAGTTTCGACAAGTTGACCATAAAAGAGCGATGTACCCTTACAAATTTCGTTGGATCCAGTTCATGCTCAATGGTTTTTAGGGTGCAGACTACCAGGTAATCCCCAATGGAAGTGGCCAGTTTGCAGTAATTGCGATCCGCTTCAATATACAGGATTTGATCCAGCATCAGTTTAATCATTTTCCCCTGATGCCTAATAAATACCCTATCGTTTAACACGGCAACATCCCCTGTTTCAGACCCATTACCATTCTTTTCAGAATCAATGTGCTCCACTACCAAAGCTACATTTCGCTGCAGGTTTAGCTTGTTAAACGGTTTTGAAATAAATGCCTTTGGGCGGGTGCTCTTGGCGCGGTTGAAGGTAGCTTCATCATTGTTGGCGGTCAGGTAGATAATGGGCACGTTCCGTACTTCATGAATTTTCTTTACGGTTTCAATACCGTCCAGTGTTCCTTTGAGATTCACATCCATCAGGATAAGGTCCGGAGGGTTTAGCCGCGCATGAACCACAGCCTCCTCTCCTCTGGATTCAATCCCGGTAATTTCATAACCCAGCTGGCTCAGCTGCAGGGACAGGTTGGCAGCGATGATCATATCATCTTCAACAATGAGTATGCGCGTATTTTTCTCCATATCAGGCAGCCTGGTTAACTAAGAATTCAAAACTCACTGAGGTACCCTGTTCAACACAAAGCTCCATCTTTCCCTCCAGTTGTGCCGTCAGCAAGGCAATCAACTGGGTGCCAAAGCCCGTACCCCTCATATTTGTAATATCCTTGCCAATCCCATCGTCTGAAACCCGGAGGTAGAGCTGATTGCCCGTCCGGGTAAGACTAACCTGCACCAAACCTTCTTCCCTTTCCGGATACGCATATTTCATAGCGTTCGTTATGAGTTCATTTACGATAAGTCCGATTGGCACTGCATGATCAACATCCAGTTCCAGAGGCACCATTTCACAACGGAGTTTCACCTTGCCTTCTTTCCCAAAGGTGTGTATAATGTAATTCCCAAGATTTTCAAAGTAGTCTTTCATCTCAATATAGGAAAGGCTTTTTCCCTGGTAGAGTTTCTGGTGGATCATACTCATACTGTGTACCCGCTGCTCGCTTTTCTGCATGGCATCCGCAATCTTGCGATCCTTGATCTGAGCCGATTGCAAGGCCAGCAGACTGGAAACAATCTCTAAGTTGTTCTTCACCCGGTGGTGTATTTCCTTGAGCAGGTATTCCTTTTCCTCGTTTTGTTTTTCCAGCAGTTCTTTTTTCCTGCTGTTACTTCGCAATGTGGCGTACAAAAGCACCAGCGCTACCACCAGGAGTATGGTAATTACAATAATAAAAGTCTGGGTAGCCCTTTGTCTCTGGATCTTGGATTCCTGCTCCTGTATGGTACTGTCTTTTGCCTCAGAATCAAATTGGGCCTGGAGCTGTGAGATCCGTTGGTCTGCCTGCTCGGTAAAAATGGCGTTTTTAAGTTCATCATACCGCTCAAAAGCCAGATATGCCTCCCTGTAGTTATGGCTTCCGGCATAGGCTTTTCCAAGATTGTCGTACGCCTGACTCAAAAAATATTCATCTCCAAACTCAGGTGTGGCAATTCGTATGCTGTTGTTCAGGCTCTCAACAGCTGAAAGGAATTTTCCCTGTAGGTTCTGAAGCTTCCCCAGGGACAGCCAGGAACGCATGAGCATAAAATTATTATCCAGGAGTTCTGCATATTTTATTGCGTTTTCAGCAGCCAGACTGGCTGCTTCATATTGGTTCAGAGCGGACAATAGCTCTACCATGGACATATAAACATCCGAAAGGTTGTTGTAAAACCCGTATCGTTCACCAATGGCAATGGCATGTTCAAAATGATTCCTTGCTTCCTCATATCTCCTGAGCGCCAGATAGTTATTCCCCACCACGTACAGTGTAAAGTCATAATCCAGACTGTTCAGTCCGGTTTGTTCAAATAGTTCCAGGGCTTTTAATCCATATGCCAGGCCCTTTTCAAATTTGCCTTGTTTCCACAAAAGATTGCTCAGGTCACTGTGGGCCATAGCTTGTCCGTGAAGGTCTTCGTTTGATTCCGAAACTTTAAGGGCTTCCAGGGCATAGTCTGCAGCTGTGCCAAGCTCCCCCCTGCGTTCATAAACATATCCCATTTGGGTAAGGAGAAAGGGCAGGTCTTGCCTTGCCACCCTTGAACGAGCCGTTTTTAAGACATAAAGGGCAGAATCAAGTTGTTCCATCCGAAGCAGTACTGCACCCAGGGTTGTTTTAAAACGCCCCTCCCAAAGGGTATCCTCAAGCCTCGCAGCCCTCTCAAGCCCTTGAAGCGTATAATCCCTGGAACGATTTAGGTTACGTGTATGCCAGTAGTAGGCGAGGTCATTTAGGATTTCCATTTGGGTCTGTTCGGATCGAACGGATTTGTAAGCCAGTGCCAATGTGTCCAGGTTGGTGGTGCCAAAATTATCCGTATGATCAAACACTTTGTTGTAGGA
>JABDRK010000130.1 GCA_013041785.1 Eudoraea sp. | reverse complement strand
TGGCTACGCGAAGAATACCGGTACAGTACGCAAGGCGTACTGCTTCCGGCGGGTATGAGAAGAACATTGCCGGTTCACGGCAGTACATCCCCTTAAAGCTGAACGCATCCGGGGTAATGCCTATCATTTTTGCCCAGGCAATCATGTTTGCCCCGGGACTTTTAGGCAGAACTTTTAACAATACCGCAGTTGGACAATGGATGGAAGTTCAGTTCCAGGATATTTTCGGACTGGCGTACAACATACTGTTTGCACTGTTGATTATCATCTTTACGTATTTCTATACGGCCATTACGGTACCTACCAATAAGATGGCAGATGACCTGAAACGAAGTGGCGGGTTCATTCCAGGAATACGTCCCGGAAAGGAAACCGGGGATTTCCTGGACAAGATCATGTCTTTGATTACGTTGCCCGGATCTGTGTTTCTGGCTATTCTGGCGGTACTGCCCGCGATAGTCGTGAAGCTCATGGATATTCAGGCAGGCTGGGCCTTGTTTTATGGAGGTACTTCACTCCTCATTATGGTAGGGGTGGCCATAGATACAGTACAACAGGTAAATTCGTACCTCTTGAACAGGCATTATGATGGATTGATGAAAACCGGTAAAAACAGAAAAGTAGCATAGTATGGCAAAACAGGCACCCATAGAACAGGATGGTACTATCATTGAAGCCCTTTCCAACGCAATGTTTCGTGTTGAATTGGAGAACGGACATGTGGTAACTGCCCATATCTCGGGTAAAATGAGAATGCATTACATCAAATTGCTGCCGGGGGACAAGGTAAAACTCGAAATGAGTCCTTATGACCTTACCAAGGCAAGAATAACATACAGATACTAAGCAACACAAGATGAAAGTAAGAGCGTCGATAAAGAAACGAAGTGCCGATTGCAAGATAGTTCGCAGAAAAGGCAGATTATACGTCATTAATAAAAAGAATCCTAGATTCAAACAAAGACAAGGGTAGTTATGGCTAGAATTGCAGGGGTAGATATCCCCAAACAGAAAAGAGGCGTAATCGCACTCACCTATATCTACGGAGTTGGGAAGAGTAGGGCCAAGGAGATACTGGGAAAAGCCGAGGTAAACGAAGATGCCAAAGTATCAGATTGGAATGATGATGAGATAGGACGCATCCGTGATGCTGTTTCCTTCTTTAAGATTGAAGGAGAATTGCGGTCGGAAACCCAATTGAACATCAAGCGACTGATGGATATCGGTTGTTACCGAGGTATCCGTCACCGGACTGGTTTGCCTTTGCGGGGTCAACGGACCAAAAACAATTCCAGAACCCGAAAAGGAAAGAGAAAAACAGTAGCTAACAAAAAGAAAGCTACTAAGTAATAGAGGAACTGCTAGTCAGGATTTCTAATTTGAGGAAAGGAAATCCTACTGGTAAGACAAGTGCAATTATAAATTAGTATGGCAAAGACAACAACAAAATCAGCGAAGAAGCGCAAGGTAATTGTGGAGTCTGTGGGAGAGGCGCATGTAACGGCTTCTTTTAACAACATCATTATTTCTTTGACCAATAAAAAAGGGGATGTCATATCCTGGTCTTCAGCAGGGAAAATGGGATTCAGGGGTTCCAAAAAGAACACGCCTTATGCAGCACAGATAGCCGCAGAGGAATGTGCTAAAGTAGCCCATGAAGCTGGTCTCAGGAAGGTTAAGGTTTATGTAAAGGGTCCTGGAAATGGACGGGAATCGGCTATCCGAACCATCCATAATTCAGGCATTGAGGTTACAGAGATCGTTGATGTAACCCCGCTGCCACATAATGGCTGTCGACCTCCCAAAAGAAGACGCGTTTAACGTAGAATTTAATATCACAATAGGATTTTTCACCGGAGGTGAATAGCGATTATCGAAGGATAAGCCTTAATTCATAATCTCACTTCCCAATTAAAAGAAGATGGCAAGATACACAGGACCAAAAAGCAAGATCGCCCGTAAATTCGGCGAAGCAATTTTCGGAGATGATAAATCTTTCGAAAAAAAGAACTACCCTCCCGGACAGCACGGGAACAACAGAAGACGCGGAAAGAAATCTGAGTACGCGATCCAGTTGATGGAAAAACAAAAAGCCAAGTATACTTATGGTATTCTGGAGCGTCAATTCCGTAACCTTTTTGCCAAAGCAAATCGAAGCAAAGGGGTAACCGGGGAAGTACTCCTTCAGTTATGTGAGTCGCGCCTGGATAATGTGGTTTACCGCATGGGTTTATCCAATTCCCGCAGAGGTGCCAGACAATTGGTTTCTCACCGACATATAACCGTTAACGGCGAGGTTGTCAATATCCCTTCTTATTCGCTTAAGGCAGGAGATGTTGTTGGGATTAGAGAAAAATCAAAGTCCCTGCAGTCTATCCAGAATTCATTTGACGCAAACAGCAGTGTTTATGAGTGGATTACCTGGAATACTGAAAAGAAGGAAGGAACATATGTTTCAGTTCCGGAACGGATACAGATACCGGAAAATATCAAGGAACAATTAATCGTCGAGTTATACTCTAAATAAATTCATACAATTCCGAATATGGCATTACTAAACTTTCAAAAGCCCGATAAAGTAATCATGATCGATTCTTCCGATTTCGAAGGGAAATTCGAATTCCGCCCTTTGGAACCCGGATACGGATTGACTGTCGGGAACGCCCTGAGAAGGGTTTTGCTATCCTCCTTGGAAGGATTTGCAATCACTTCATTGAGAATGGATAAGGTAGAACACGAATTTTCGGTTATTGAAGGAGTTGTGGAAGATGTGACCGAAATTATCCTCAACTTGAAACAAGTTCGTTTCAAAAGGCAGATAGAAGACGTAAATGAAGAGACGGTTTCTATTTCGGTAAGCGGAAAAGAACAACTAACCGCCGGGGATTTCCAGAAATTTATCTCCGGATTCCAGGTGTTGAATCCAGACCTGGTGATCTGTAATATGACTCCGAAGGTTAACATCAATATGGAGATCATCATTGAGAAAGGCCGGGGTTATGTGCCTGCTGAAGAAAACAAAAAGGCCAATGCACCTATCGGAAGTATCGCTGTGGATTCCATTTTCACACCGGTGAAAAATGTGAAATACAGCATTGAAAACTTCAGGGTAGAGCAAAAAACGGATTATGAGAAGTTGGTTTTTGAAATTGTTACAGACGGATCCATTCATCCTAAAGATGCCCTTACTGAGGCAGCTAAGGTATTGATTCACCATTTCATGCTCTTCTCTGACGAGCGCATTACGCTGGAGGCAGATGAAATTGCACAGACCGATACCTATGATGAGGAATCGCTGCATATGAGACAGCTGTTGAAGACCAAGCTGGTAGATATGGACCTATCTGTAAGGGCCCTTAACTGTCTTAAAGCTGCTGAGGTGGATACCCTGGGAGACCTGGTTGCGTTTAACAAAAACGATCTGATGAAATTCAGGAACTTTGGTAAGAAATCCCTAACCGAATTGGAGGAACTGGTCATTAACAAAGGCCTTAATTTTGGAATGGATTTATCCAAATACAAACTTGATAAGGATTAATCGGGCTGGAGAATCCCGATTTAGCATCCATATAGATAAGAACGATGAGACACGGAAAGAAATTTAATCACTTAGGAAGGAAAGCGGCCCACAGGAAGGCGATGCTGGCAAATATGGCCTGTTCCCTGATCGAGCATAAAAGGATCAATACAACGGTAGCTAAAGCCAAGGCGCTCAAGCAATTCGTTGAACCGCTTATCACAAAATCAAAGGCAGAAAACAATCAATCTGCAGAACAAGGCACGCATAACCGACGTGTAGTTTTTAGAAATCTGCGCAATAAATATGCAGTCTCTGAACTGTTTGGAAGCGTTTCGGAAAAAGTTGGAGACCGACCTGGAGGGTATACCCGAATTATCAAACTCGGAAACCGACTGGGAGATAACGCAGAGATGGCGATGATTGAGCTAGTGGATTTCAACGAGCTGTACGAGGCAGGTAAGCCACAGAAAAAGAAAACAACCAGAAGGAGCCGCAGAGGTAAGAAAGCTGCAGCTGCCCCGGCAACTGTAACGGAAACAGCAGCGGATGATTCAGAAGAATAGGATGTTCATAAAATCATTAATATTTTGGAAAGGATAAGCCTCTAAGCTTATCCTTTTTTTATGTTTATTTGTTAAATCAAAATTCAAAGGCGCTATGAAATATCAAACCAAAAAGAAAGCCCTGCTTTTACTCGCAGACGGAACAATTTTTTATGGTAAGGC
Source organism: Eudoraea sp. (assembly GCA_013041785.1). Taxonomy (GTDB): domain Bacteria; phylum Bacteroidota; class Bacteroidia; order Flavobacteriales; family Flavobacteriaceae; genus Lentiprolixibacter. The sequence goes on along the minus strand of JABDRK010000130.1, from coordinate 6,589 downwards.
AGTTGGCAACCAGGAGGGAACCGCGTTTGGTGAAGTGTGCTTCAATACGGGAATGACCGGGTATCAGGAAATTTTCACCGATCCCTCTTATTTTGGCCAGCTTATGGTCACAACCAATGCCCATATTGGAAATTACGGCACCAATTCCGAGGAAGTAGAATCAGACTCCGTAAAAATTGCGGGCCTGATCTGTAAAAATTTCAGTTATGAATATTCCCGCCCAAACGCAGATAAAAGCCTAAAGGAATTTATGGACGAAAGTTCACTCTTTGCGATTTCCGATGTGGATACTCGTGCTCTGGTGAGCTATATACGTGAAAACGGCGCCATGAATGCGGTGATGTCTACCGATGTAGAGAACATTGATAATCTTAAAAAAGAATTGGAAAAAGTTCCCAGCATGGAAGGCCTGGAACTTGCTTCCCGGGTGTCTGCAAAGGAACCGTATTGCTATGGCGATCCTGATGCGCCCTACAAGATCGCGGCTTTGGATATCGGCATCAAAAAGAATATCCTTCGCAACCTGGCCCAAAGAGGCGGGTATATCAAAGTATTTCCCTACAATGCCAGCTTTGAGGATATGAGTGCTTTTGAGCCTGATGGATACTTCATTTCAAATGGTCCCGGCGATCCGGAACCACTGCACGAAGCTGTTAAGACTACTGAACAAATCATGGAAACCAATACCCCCCTGTTTGGGATTTGTCTCGGCCATCAGGTCATTGCCCTGGCCAAGGGTGTTTCTACCTATAAAATGTACAACGGTCACCGGGGCATAAACCATCCGGTCCTAAACCTGGAAACGGGAAAGGGAGAGATCACATCTCAGAATCACGGGTTTGCCATAAACCGTGAAGAAACTGAGGCAAACCCAGAACTGATTATAACTCACTTACACCTGAATGACAAAACCGTAGCAGCCATGCGCGTGAAAGACAAAAATGTCTTCAGCGTTCAGTACCACCCTGAAGCCAGTCCTGGGCCCCATGATGCAGCCTATTTGTTTGATCAGTATTTCGAGATGATTGCCGCCAATGTAGATGATGAAGTCCCGGTTTAAGGAATTGTTATTATCACCTAACTACCTAAAGATATCTGCCAGATAACCCTCGGCCTTTTGTATCTTTACTACGTTAATTTAAAGGCCAAAGCAGGTCCGAAAACAAGGGTATAAAAGACCTTATTTTTTTAATAAACAACCTAAAAAAAACACAAGATGAGTATTATACTTGACGTACACGCAAGACAGATCCTAGATTCCCGAGGCAATCCTACCGTTGAGGTAGATGTGGTAACTGACAGTGGAGTTGTTGGCAGGGCGGCTGTTCCCTCAGGGGCATCGACCGGAGAACACGAAGCGGTTGAATTGAGGGATGGCGGATCCACCTATATGGGCAAAGGGGTTAGTCAGGCTGTTAATAATGTCAATACAGTGATTGCAGAAAATATTCGAGGAAAGATCGTATTTGAGCAAAACCTGATTGACCAAACCATGTTGGAACTGGACGGCACCCCAAATAAATCAAAATTAGGGGCTAATGCAATCCTGGGTGTTTCGCTTGCTGTGGCAAAGGCGGCAGCAAATGAGTTAGGCTTGTCGCTCTTCCGATATGTCGGAGGGGTAAGTGCCAATACCTTGCCGGTACCTATGATGAATATAATTAACGGGGGTTCCCACTCTGACGCTCCGATTGCATTTCAGGAATTTATGGTTATGCCCGTCAAGGCAAAGGATTTTACCCATGCCATGCAAATGGGGACAGAAATTTTTCATAACCTTAAAAAAGTACTGCACGGCAGAGGGCTGAGCACGGCTGTAGGGGATGAAGGTGGCTTTGCTCCTGTACTTGATGGGACAGAAGATGCCATAGAAACCATTGCGAAAGCCGTAGAGCAGGCAGGATATGCATTTGGGGATGAAGTGAAGATTGCACTGGATTGTGCTTCTGCTGAGTTCTATGTGGACGGAAAATACGATTAAACCAAATTTGAAGGGGACAAGGGTGCTGTTCGCAGTAGCGAAGAACAAGCCCGTTACCTCGCCGATCTCTGCGCAAAGTACCCCATCATCTCCATAGAGGATGGCATGGATGAAAACGACTGGGATGGTTGGAAAATCCTAACTGAGCTGGTCGGGGATACCGTACAATTGGTTGGAGACGACCTTTTTGTTACCAATGTCACCCGTTTGGAGCGTGGAATCGAAAATGGTATTGCCAATTCCATTCTGATCAAGGTAAACCAGATCGGAACTTTGTCTGAAACCATTGATGCAGTTAATATGGCTAAAAATGCGGGGTATACGACGGTTATGTCACACCGTTCCGGAGAAACCGAAGACAATACCATTGCTGATCTTGCGGTTGCTCTGAATACGGGTCAGATTAAAACAGGTTCGGCCTCCAGAAGTGATAGAATGGCTAAGTACAACCAGTTGTTGCGCATTGAAGAAGAACTGGGAAGTACTGCCTACTATCCCAAGGAAAAGGCGTTTAAAGTACAGCAATAAACATTTAATACCTCCATTGCGGGGTATCACATATCGGGAAATTCCAGGAATCCGTTTTTAGGAAATCAGCCCCTTTGTCCATGAAACACTTTTTATTTGTAGCAGCAGAAAACGATGCGATCGCTCATTGTAAAGCGGGCGGAATGGGTGATGTTGTACGTGACGTTCCCCGTCATATATCTGACCAGGGGGATAAAGTACATATTGTGGTGCCCGCGTATTCGCGTTTGCATAAGGATGCCTATTTCCGTACCCATCTCAATTTCGAATTACGGGGAATCACCTACACGGCTGAACTCTATGAGGCTATTCCGAAAAAAGAATACAACAATACCATTCATTATGTCATCCACCATCCTGAGATAGAAGCTGGCGCTATTGCGCATATTTATCACGATGACCCCAAGGAACCGTTTTATACAGATTTTATAAAGTTCACCATATTCTGTACGGCGGTAGCTGAAGCAATAAAAAAAGGGGTTTTCGGGGATTTGGATATCGTGCACATGCACGATTGGCATACGAGTATGCTGCTTTTTCTAAAGGAATTCCATCCTGCCTATAGCCTTTTAAGTTCGATGCGCTTTGTCTACAGCATCCACAACCTGTCCATACAGGGTATCCGACCTTTTAAGGATAATTATGCTGCACTTGAGACCTGGTATCCCGGAGTGCCGTATGATGAGGAATTGCTGATGGACCAAAGGTATCAGGACTGTATTAATCTGATGGCTGTTGGGATTCGTTTGGCCGATGCGGTTCACACGGTATCGCCCTCCTACATGGAAGACATCATGAAACCCAGTGATCCTCCCGAATTTATCGGAGGTGAGGGCCTTGAAGAGGATCTGGTACGGGCCAACACTGAAAACCGACTCTTCGGCATCCTTAACGGAAGTAATTACAAGGACATCCGTTCGCCTAAGCGTAAGTTGATCTACCGCAACATCATAAAAGCCATCTTTATTTGGCTGCAACAGGAATCAAAAAAGTACAAGGCAGATTTTCTGGCCCATACCGGGGAAAAAGTGGTTGAATTCCTGGGCGCTCCACCTGATTTTATTTGTTCCAGCGTGGCTCGGCTAACCGAGCAAAAATTTTATTTTCTCAAACGTTCTCCGGAAGCTTTTGTTGAAATCCTGAATAAACTCGAAGAGGTAAACGGGGTATTTATGCTTCTGGGTACCGGGGCCCCGGAATACGAAGAGTTATTTCGGGAGTTAAGTCATAAGCAACGGAATTTTATTTTCATTAATGCTCAGTCAGAGGATGTGATCGATTCCATTTATCTGGAGACCAACTTGTATTTTATGCCCAGTCTATTTGAACCCTGTGGCATTAGCCAAATGCTGGCCATGCGTAATGGCAATCCCTGTCTGGTTCATCACACAGGAGGCTTAAAAGATACCGTAAAAGACGGTGTAACCGGTTTTTCCTTTGATGGTGAAAGCTATGATGACAAAATACAGGACATGGTTCGTGTTTTTGAGAAAGCCTTAGCGGTGTACTTTAATGACCGTCCCCAATGGAAACAAATTCAGTCCAATGCGAAAAAGATGCGTTTTACCTGGAAAAATTCCGTGGCCGAATATTATAAACGTCTTTATCAGCTATAATTACTACGGGGTTTATGAACTTCGTATAATAGATTGAATCACACTCGCTGATTTACCCTCAATTGCTCATTTCCCATTGTTAAGGTGCTTCCTTTTTCTTACCTTTAGCGCTGTCTATAATCTAAGCAGAATCCAAATATGTCAGACAAGGCTATACTAGAATTTCAAGGAAAAAAGTACGAATTACCTATAGTAAAAGGAACAGAAGACGAACTTGCCATAGATATCAGGGCACTAAGGCCTTCTACCGGGTTAATCACCCTGGATCCAGGGTATAAAAACACCGGTTCCTGTTCCAGCGCCATTACCTTTTTGGATGGCGAAAAAGGTATTTTACGTTACCGGGGGTATTCTATTGAGGAATTGGCTGTCAAAGCGGAATTCCTTGAAGTAGCCTATCTTTTGATCTATGGAGAACTTCCCAACAAAGAAGAATTGACGCGTTTCCATGATGACATCAAGCACGAATCGCATGTAGATGAGGAGATGAAGAAGATCCTGGATGGATTTCCAAAATCTGCCCATCCCATGGGGGTGCTTTCCTCCCTGACCAGTGCTTTGATTGCATTTAACCCCTCTTCAGTTAATGTCTCTTCTGAGGAAGAGATGTATAACAGCATAGTGCGGATACTGGCTAAATTTCCGGTATTGGTTGCCTGGACAATGCGCAAAAGACAAGGATTACCACTTGACTACGGGGATGACACCCTGGGTTATGTGGAAAACCTGCATAAAATGATGTTCAAAAGGCCCAATAAGGAGTATAAACTTAACAAAACGATTATTGATGCCCTTGATCAGCTCCTTATTCTTCATGCAGATCACGAGCAGAATTGCTCCACGTCGACAGTAAGAATTACAGGTTCATCCCATGCAGGCTTGTTTGTATCCTTATCCGCTGGAATCTCCGCACTATGGGGACCTTTGCATGGCGGTGCAAACCAGGCTGTTCTGGAGATGCTGGAGGCTATTCATGCAGACGGAGGGGATACCGAAAAATTTATGGCTAAGGCCAAGGATAAGGATGACCCATTCCGATTGATGGGATTTGGTCACCGGGTATATAAGAATTTTGACCCCAGGGCCAGGATTATTAAAAAGGCAGCCGATGAAGTGTTGGATGATTTGGGCATATCCGACCCAATCCTTGACATCGCCAAAGGGCTTGAAAAAGTGGCCCTAGAGGATCCGTATTTTGTGGAAAGGAAATTATATCCGAACGTAGATTTTTATTCAGGCATTATTTACAGGGCCCTGGGTATTCCGGTAGAAATGTTCACGGTTATGTTTGCGATGGGCCGTCTACCCGGATGGATTGCGCAATGGAGAGAAATGCGCCTGAATAAAGAACCTATAGGCCGCCCGAGACAATTATATATAGGAGAGAAAAGTCGTTCTTTTATACCTTTACGGAAAAGGTAGTATCAATACCTCAATCCCCTATGCTAAACCTTAATGTCTGCGACGAGACTTCGCCTTTAAAGGCAGTCTTACTCGGTACGGCCCAAAACAATGGCCCTGTCCCAAAACCCGAAGATGCGTACGACCCAAAATCCCTTGAGCATATCCTGGCCGGGACCTACCCAAGCGAAGCGGATATGGTCCTTGAAATGGAAGGATTTGCTTCAGTTTTTAAAAAGTATGAGGTAGCGCTATTCCGACCAGAAATAATCCCCGACTGTAATCAGATATTTTCGCGTGATATTGCCTTTGTTATAGAAGATAAACTTATTAAAGCCAATATACTGCCCCACCGCGAGGAGGAATTTGAAGCAATCCTGCATGTATTGGAATATATTGCCCCTGAAAATATCCTTTATCCCCCGGATGAAGTTCATATTGAAGGAGGTGATGTTATGCCCTGGAATGATCATATATTTATTGGCACATATACCGGTCATGATTACCCGGATTATATTACGGCCAGGACCAATTGGGAAGGAGTGGAGTATATCCGGAAGATGTTTCCCCATAAAAAGGTAAAATCCTTTGAACTTAAAAAGAGCATTGTGAATCCCAAGGAGAATGCCTTACATCTGGACTGCTGTTTTCAGCCGGTGGGAAAAGATCAGGGGATTATCTGTAAGGAGGGATTCCTGATTGAAGAGGAATACCAGTGGCTTGTTGATTATTTCGGAAAAGACAAGCTTTTTGAGATTACGGTTGATGAGATGTACCAAATGTTTCCCAATGTTTTTTCCATATCTCCGGAGGTTGTAGTTTCGGAACGAAATTTTACGAGATTAAACAATTGGCTGCGCGATCAGGGATTCACCGTGGAAGAAATTGATTATGCCCAAATCTCAAAGCAGGGAGGACTCCTGCGCTGCAGTACTATGCCCCTCATTAGAGAATAAGCTTGCCCTGGCAAACTGCCTTTCCTCCTCGCTCATCCAAAGCATTTTTTCCTTTCTCATCAAATGATAACCAGCTACTTTCCGGTGATTTATCCTTGTTTTAGCAT
>JABDRK010000061.1 GCA_013041785.1 Eudoraea sp. | reverse complement strand
GTTCTTCCAGTGCAAATACCAACATACGGGCTACCGTAAATGGTACCCTGTTGGAAATTCCTGTAGAGGAAGGAGATCAGGTGATACAGAGTAACAATTTTAACGATGGTACAACCATTGCTACAATAGCCGACCTGAATAGGATGATATTTGAGGGAAAAGTAGATGAAGGGGAAGTAGGTAAACTCGAGCTGGGAATGCCTTTGGAAATAAGCCTTGGAGCTATTGAAGATCAGAAATTAAATGCTAAGCTAAAGTTTATTGCTCCCAAGGGGATTGAAGAAGCCGGGGCGGTACAGTTTAAGATAGAAGGCGATGTGGAAATTAACGATTCTATCTTCATTCGTGCCGGATATAGCGCCAACGCTTCCCTGGTTTTGGAGAAAAAGGACAGCATTATGGTTATACCCGAAGCCCTTCTGCAGTTTGATAAAGAGACGGATAAGCCTTTTGTGGAAGTAGCTACAGGAGATCAGGAATTTGAGCGCAGGGATGTAGAGATCGGGATTTCTGACGGGGTTAACATAGAGATTGTTTCCGGACTCACCTTCGAAGATGAAGTTAAAATCTGGAATAAGACCGAACCCATAAAACGCGGCGAAGAGGAAGAAGGAGAAGAAGGTGAGGAAGAAGACGCGTCCTAACAATCGCCTTATCTAAGCTTTAGAATTCAAATTGATCAAAAAACGAGAAATGAAATACAGATTAACGCTTTTGCTCATCGTATTCGGCATGATTACCCTTTCCGCCCAACTTAAAAAGTGGACGCTGGAAGAATGTGTTACCTATGCCGTAGAGAATAACCTGTCTATTGAACAGTTTCGTCTGGACCTGGAAAATGCCCAGATTGATAAGTCGGATGCCATAGGAAATTTGCTCCCGACTTTAAACGGACAAATTAATTTTCAGAGCAATACGGGTTTATCCTTTAACCCGGCAACACAAGAACCGGTAAATATTACCCAGTTGACTTCTTCTGGAAGTCTAACTTCTTTTGTTACCCTATTTGACGGATTGAGGAATTACAACCAGATACAACGGGCGAAACTGAATGCCATTGCCAGCCAATACAGACTGGACAACCTGGTGGATGATATCCGCCTGAATGTTGCCCTGAACTATCTGAACGTATTGTCTAACAAGGAATCCCTAAAAGTTTTTGAGGCCCAGTATAAAGTGACTGAGCAGGACTTGAAACGGACTCAGGAGTTGGTGCAATCCGGGGTTCTTCCCCGTGGAGACCTGCTTGAAATTGAGGCAACCGCCGCTACGCAGGAACAGCAGATCATTAATGGGAAAAACCAGGTATTGATCTCACGTATCAACCTGGCTCAATTGCTCCAAATTACGGACTATGAGAATTTTGATATTGCAGATGAAGAATTTGAAGTCCCTCCATCTGACATCTTGAATAATTCTGCAAAAACAATTTTTGCCAAGGCAGTCAGCTTTAGAAATGACATCAAGTTTTCAGAGTCAAACGTAACCCTGGCAGAGAAGGACTTGCAGATTGCCAAAGGCGCTGTTTTTCCTACATTGGGCGCTTTTGTTAACTATAACACCCGGTACTCTGATCAGTTTTTCGATCCCTTTAGCGGACAGCTTATCCCTTTCAAGGATCAGCTATGGATCAATGACGGAATCTCCTTTGGGGCCCAACTCAATATTCCGGTTTTTAATGGCTTCAGTACCCGAAACAGCATAAATAGATCAAAAATAAGCCTGGAAAAAGCCATGTTACAACTGGAACAGGACAAATTGGCTTTGGAAACCAATGTGAATCAGGCGTATGTGGATGTTGAAAACACCGCAAAGACCTATGAGGCTTCCCAAAAAACACTGGAAGCACGAAGATTGGCCTATGAATATGCCAGAGAACGATATAATGTAGGGGTAATGAATGCCTTTGATTTTAGTCAGGCTCAATCCCGTGTAGATAATGCCGCTGCTGAGGTTATCCGTTCAAAATACGATTACATTTTCCGAATTAAAGTATTGGAATTCTATTTTGGGCTTCCTATTGTCCTTAACTAATAAAATTACACCTGGGATATTTTAAAGCAAGGTCCGCCGAAAGAAATTCGGCGGACTTTTTTGTTTTATCTTTGCGCCCGTTATGGCTGTAATACTGAATTTGGAAACTGCTACCACCAACTGCTCCGTAAGTGTTGCGCGAGACGGTCAGCTATTGGCCATACGGGAGGAAAACAGCAAAAATTATTCCCATTCCGAACAACTCCATTTGTTCATCGAAAACGTACTTCAGGAAGCACAGCTGAACAGGCACGACCTGGAAGCTGTGGCGGTAAGCAAAGGCCCGGGATCCTATACGGGGCTGCGAATAGGAGTAGCGGCTGCAAAAGGTTTGTGTTTTGCCCTGGACCTCCCCCTGATTTCCACACCAACTTTGGAGAGTCTTGCCAGACAATTGCATATAACCGAAGGTTATCTCATCCCGATGCTCGATGCGCGACGCATGGAGGTTTATGCTGCGGTTTTAGATGCACAATTTGAAACAGTCCGGGAAACCCGCGCTGAAATCATTACGGAAGATTCTTTCTCTGATTATTCAGCAAAGGGAAAAGTTTACTTGATGGGAAGTGGAGCCATAAAATGCAAAGAAGTGCTTTCCCACCCTAATATCGAATTCCGGGATGATTTGATCCCTTCGGCAAAGGAAATGGCCATCATGTCTCATCAACGATTTACAAATGGAACATTTGAAGACCTGGCCTACTTTGAGCCATACTACCTGAAAGAATTTATTCTGGGGAAATAAGCCGAACTCTCCAGAAATGTCCTATGCCATCTTTTGATGCACGTCCAATTGTGGAAAAGGAATCTCAATACCTGCTTCGTCAAACCTATACTTCAAGTTTTCCATGATAAAGAAATGGGCCGCCCAGAAATCCTCATTCTTTGCCCAAAAACGCAGGGACAGGGTTACTGCACTATCTGCCAATTCACCAACATATACCTCTGGGGCAGGATCCTTGAGGATCTTTTCATTTTCCTGGCAGAGTTCCAGTAATATGTCTTTGGCTTTTTTGATATTAGCGCCGTAACCGATACCCACGTCAATTTTGTCACGGCGTGTAGTTTCCCCATTGTAGTTTACAATACTATTATTGGATAATTGCCCATTGGGGATGATAGCCACCTGGTTGCCAAAGGTGTTGAGTTTTGTGGTGAAAATGGATATTTCCTTTACGGTTCCATCAACCCCTTGTGCTGAGATCCAATCACCTACTTTGAAGGGTCGGAAAATCAGTATGAGCACACCTCCGGCAAAATTCGCCAGGGAACCTTGTAAGGCCAGGCCAATCGCAAGTCCCGCAGCACCAAGCATGGCCACCAGGGAAGAGGATTTAACCCCCAATTGAGTTACTACAAGGACAAAAAGGACAACTTTTAAACTTATTTTGATAAAGCTTTGCAGGAAGGATTCCAGCGCCAGGTCATAATCTTTTTTATCGAAAAATCGTTTTACAAAATGGTTTATAAACCGTATGACCCAAAGTCCAAGGATCAGAATTATAACAGCTACGATCAGGTCGGGGATGAATTCCCAAAGCCAGTCCATTGCTTCTTCAGCGAATAGCTGAACATCCGTTATTTTGTCCATAAAAAAAAGTGCTTAAAATTATTGATTATCGCGATGCAAAGATAATAAATGACTGTTTAAAAGAAATTATTCTGCCTGGGCTGAATTTGATTCAGCGCTTCTGTAGGCGCACTTACCGGGAGTTTACAAGACCCTTTCTGACAAACATATAAAAAGGTCTCTCCGTCTACATAGCGCTTTTCCAGCAGCGGAAGATAGCTCTCACCAAGAGCCCCGGCCATAATACTGTTAGGCAGGTAGTTCTGTTGTAAAAATTTGCGGTCTTCCAGGCTTTCAGGTCCTAAGATAGCTACTTCATAAAAAGGATTGGCAGTAAACAGCACAAGGTGCAGCCAGTTGGCGTAACCGGAAACATCCTCATCAAAATTACCCTGAACTGCTTTCATCATATTCAGGGCGGTTTCCTCATAGGACTCCTTATACAGGTGTTTTGACAAATAAAACAGATTTTTTGCCATGATAGAGTTGGATGCGGGAATAACGTTATCGTTGGTTTCCAATGTCCTTCGGATTACAAATTCGTCCTGTTTTGAAGTGAAATAGAACAGGCCCGAGGCATCATCATAGAAATTTTCGAGGCAGTATTCGGCTAAAGATTCTGCCTTTTTCAACCATTGCTCATCGAATGTGACCTCGTAGATCCCCAAAAATGCGTCAATGACACTGGCATAATCTTCCAAATAGCCATTCAGGGTACTTTTGCCTTCCTTATGGTTATGGAAAAGGCCCCCGTCAGCTTTCATCATATTGTCAGCAATAAAAGAGGCATTTTTAAGT
>JABDRK010000055.1 GCA_013041785.1 Eudoraea sp. | reverse complement strand
CCCCAGAATTGATGATTTTGCCAGCCTTCCACATCGCTGTATACCGCCATCCGTGGAAAGAATTGGGCAATTACATAAGCCCTGTTACCATCTTTTGGAAAATACTCATATCCGGAGCGTGCACGATCAACGGTATGGTTAGGTATGTTATACCACCACTTGATATCAAACGAATATTGTTCCCCACTTTTCAAGGGTCTGGGGAGGTCCACACGCATCATGGTCTGATTTATGGTATATGGCAGGGGCCTGCCATTCGCATCTCTTACATATTCAATTTTGAAACCTCCATCAAAGGCAGCATTCATATACTGTCCGGCAAATTGCCCTGTGCGGTAAGCCAGAGACACACCGTTTCCATTTCTAAGAGGTGCCTTGGATTCCTTGGCCCTTACATTCTGGTCTAGCTGAACCCAAAGAAATTCAAGGTCGTCTGGTGAATTATTGTGGTAGGTAATAGTTTCTACCCCGTAAATCCGGGCATTCTCATCATCGAGTTCGATATCCATTTTATAATCAGCCTGCTGCTGGTAGTAGTCAGGTCCTGGTGAACCGGAGGCAGATCGGTAGGTATTCGGGGTTGCAAATTCCTCATACATTTGGCGGAATTTACTCTGATTGTAATGTCCGGGTTCCCGCTCTTTCTGTTCCTGTTGCTGAGCCCATGTAGCAGTGGCTGAAAATAGCACACAAAGTGCAAGAAGATACCTGAAGTAGTTCATTTTTGTAGAAATTTTTAGTGGACGAAAATAAAATTTTATCGAGAAATCCCTATAAGTTTAACATTCCTTTATTACTTTCTTTTAATAGCACAAAACTCTTCTTTTTTCCCTTGATTTTCAGGTGTACCAGGTTTTGTTGCTCCTCAAAAAGATCAGTAAGGATTTCATTTTGCACTTCAATGCTTTCGAAATCGGGCAGGTTCACTTTTGGTATTTCCAGGTAGCAAATAATTATGTCATTATCATACCGCTTGCCCAGGAAATCATATGCTCGTATTTCTTGATTCAGGCGGATAAGCAATTTGGTTTTTAAATACTTTTCTATGTACGCATTCGCAGTGGATCCCTCCTGTGGTGTTGCCAGACTGGTCTTTACTCCGTAGCGCTCGAGCAAAACAGCTTCGAGATCATCAATAAAAATACGGGTGGTAATTTGAATGGCGTCATCCTTTTCAACATAATTCACATTGGTTACGCTTACATAGAACTTATGTGAGACCGAAAATGCCAGCAAGGGCAGTACAAGTATTATGAGGTATATGTGTATTCTTTTCATCAACCAGAGAAATTCAAAATCCGTACCAAAGTACTCATGTTATTCAAGGCCATTGTTGGCCCGATAGGCCTGGCTTTTTTGTTTCAGAAACTCTAAGATCCTCAGTTTATCCCTACTGTCAATGATACTGCTGAATTCGGTATCAACCTCGCAGAAATACATAAAATCAGGAATGCGTTCATGAGGGATTTTCAATACACGAACATATAGAGAGTCGGGATAAAAATCCCGTACTCTGGAGGTACGTGCATACTTTCGTTCTGTGGCCAGAACTCTTTTTAAATATTTGGTCCGCCCAGTTATGGCATTAAGCACCGGATTCAATGGAACAATCCCACCCCCGGTTACCGCTTCAAAAAGCCTGCGTTCAGCCAGAGTACGTGGTTTGGCATAAGCGTTAGGCAGTCCTAAAGTGGAGGTAACGTAAACCTTTTCCCTGGGGGCGTTTTGAACATCAATTTCGAGATCGCCGGATAAATCGAAAGGGCGTAAAACAACCTCATCCAGAAGATTCAGCTGTTCATCCATATAGACTACAAGAGATTTACTTTCCATAAGGGCTGCAGTCACAACCAGGGTCTTTCGCTGCAGCTGCACAGCAGAAAATACCAGGGAATCCCCAATTTGTGCCGCGATGGAAAAATTTCCAAGCGCATTGGTAATCGTAGCCCGTTGGGCGGTAATATTCATGACATGAACATCCGGTACACTGCGGTTACCCTGTAATACCTTTCCCTTTATGGCCCCGTAAAAATATTCCTGGGACCACAGGAAAGTGTGGGAAAAAACAAACGCAATAATAAATAGGTGCCTATTCTTCCGCATTCAGTTCTTGGCGATACATTTTGCTTTGCGTAACCAGAAAATCAATGAGCTGAAACTCATTATCTCGCTTGAGCATTTCCTGGGACGGAAGTTTGTTATCACAATAGATTAAAAACGCATCTATCTTGTCCTGTGGCAATTGGAGGTCAACCACAAAAAACTGATCGTCGTAGACCTGCCTGAGCACTTCACTTACTTTTAAGAACCGCGGTTCTCCCGTATCCCGTTTGGACTGGAAAAGTGCCTTGAAGATATTGACAAAATTGATGCCGTCCTGCATCCCCCGTACGGTTGGGTCTTCTGCGATATTCACCACCTCTGTCGTAGGATCAGTTTCGTACTCATAGCCTTTGAATTCCTCGTTCTTAAGTTCCAGGAATCGTTTTTGATTCTCCGGGCTGACTACCACCTCATCTAATTCAGTCACTTTTTCATTCACTTCCACCACCAATCGGTTTCTTTCAAGTATTTCCCGGGTAATTTTAACCACCTTAATCTGGTAAGTTATGGATGTAAATACAAGTTCGTCTCCCTCCCTGACCCTGATAGCAAATTCTCCATTGCTGTTTGTGATAGTTGCACGCTCAGCGGTTGAATTAATCACATTTTCATTTGCCACGTTGCTGTTTCTATACAAAACCTTTCCTCTGAGGATTGTCCGCTCTTCGTCCTGGGCAAAAGCTTGTGTGGCAAATAAG
>JABDRK010000050.1 GCA_013041785.1 Eudoraea sp. | reverse complement strand
ATATAGGTCCGGTTGCCAAGGAACACCGCGAAGCCATATGGGAGCGTTTCAGTGCAGCCACAAAGGCCATGCACCTCAAGCGGCAGGAATATTTTAAGGAACAGGAAAAACACTATGAGGTCAACCTCGAAAAGAAAAGGGAGATCATTGCGAAAATCAGTGAAATTGTCCAAAACACCGCGGTAAATCATCGGGAATTGCAGAAACAAATTCGCGAAATAGAAAGTCTTCGGGATTCCTTTTTTAAAGCAGGAAAGGTACCTCACCAACTCAATGAGCAAACCTGGTCAGAATTCAAAGCAGCCGTCAGGGATTTCAACCGGAAAAAAAATACGTTTTACAAGACCTTAAAAAAAGAACAACAAAGCAACCTGGAAAAAAAGCGGGCTTTGTTGGAACTGGCTATCTCCTTAAAAGATAGCGAGGACTGGGATACTACAACGCCCGAAATGAAACGGATACAAAAAGAATGGAAGACTATAGGCCATGTCCCCAGGAAATATTCGGATCGTATATGGAACGAATTTAAAGGCGCCTGCAACCATTATTTTGATCGACTCCATGCCAAGCAGGGAAAAGCCCACAATAAAGAAGCGGAAAACCTGAAAAAGAAATCAGCGATCCTCACCGAAATAAAAGCCTATCAACTCAGTGGCGACAAGGCAAAGGACTTGAAAAAGTTAAAGGGTTTTATCGCGGCATGGAATAATGTTGGAAATGTGCCCTTTAACCGGAAACACATCAATACCAAATTCAATAAGATCGTAGATGCCTTGCTGAAAAAGGCTGGTGTAGGGAAGCAAGAGGCTGAATTATTGAAATACGGAAATAAAATACAGGGGCTGGCTGCTATCGATAACGAAAGAGCTATTTTACAGGAGAGGTCTTTTATCAGGAAAAGGATAGATGAAAGCAAAAGTGAAATCCGTCAGCTGGAAAATAACCTGCAATTTTTCTCCCATGCCTCAGAAGATAATCCATTGGTAAAAGAGGTTATCCAGAAGATAAACCGACAAAAGGAAGCTTTGGATACCTGGAAAGGCAAGCTTAAAAAGCTCAACATCATGGAGCATAACCTGCATCGGGAGGAATCTGATGCTGAGGAAGCTTCAGAGGAAGAATAAACATTCTGAATCTTAAGCCAATTTAGCTTTGTTACGCTTGGTAGTAAAAGACAAGGCCTTCTTTACAGTTGAATTAGCCCTTCTGTACAAACGAGCTACTTTCTGTTCTTTCTCAACCTTGTTCTCAGTAGTAGAAGTAACGATAGTCATTTCAATAGTCTCAACCTTAACTTCGGCAGTCCTGTCCTGAGCCTGAGCTGCTACTCCAATCGTAAGAACAAATATTAAAGTGATTAAGGTTTTCATGATTCGCGTTTTTTTCTATTAAAAAAACGCGGCAAACCCCCTTTTGAAGGGTTGCAATTCGTCGAAGAGCCCTTATTTTTCGGTATTTGACAAAAATCCGGATAAAGTGCAAAAAATCCTCGATGAATGTTTACATACCCCAAATCTGCTCATCGGAAAAAGGGGTCGATAATCGGTATTTTGAGGCAATAAAAAGTCAGATTCCGAGCAAAATACAGGGGTTTGGACAATTCATCCGGTAAAATTCTACTTCATCTGCCGAGCACACCCCGGGATAATCGCCCAAATATGGCCCTATATCCCGAATAAGCTGAAAATGCAGGTGGGGAGCATAATAAACATTAATATCAGAAGTCCCGAGTGTTCCGAGGACTGTACCTGCCTTAAATAATTGTCCGTTTTCAAGGTTTTCAAGAGATTCCCGTGATAAATGCCCATATAGCGTATACCAGGTTCCCGCAACCGTTTGGTGTTCCAGGATAATAGTAGGGCCGTAATCCCCGGACTCCTTGTTATCGCGAAAACTGTGAACCACTCCATCCAGGGGTGTTATTACCGCAGTTCCAGCAAGGGCCCAAAAATCAACCCCTAAATGGATATTTCTCAATTGCCCTTCCCTGAATGCCGGTTTATCAGAATACAGGTTTCGTGCCTCCAGATAACCCCCATAGGCTATCTGAGCGCCTTTTTCTTCCAGAAACTGTTTGATGTACGCTTCACAGCTAACCGGATCAGTAATATCCACTGTATCCAGGTCCCTGTTGGAACTGGAGAAGTCTATTGGGCAATAGGCAGACAAAGGTATATCGGGATCCAATATAGATATAGGGGTTGCAGGTCTTAGTTTTGATATTGTAAGTTTATCTTGCACTGGGAGTCTAAGATAATTAAGCCGAGTCAATAATCTGGACGGCACATCAAATTAACAATGCTTTAACCCTAACTATACCAGGGATTCTGCATTTTTGAAAAAACTAACTATGAAAAGGATATTTCAACTAATGATCCCAACGATGGCACTGCTGATCAGCGGCAGTTGTCTTTCCAAAAACAAAGGGGAGAAAGATTCCAAGGTAAATGCTGAAACGGAACAGCAGGCCGCACTGTACAAACCCTCCGCTCAGGAACTGCAACAGTATGAAACCGCCTACTTCGCCAGTGGTTGCTTCTGGTGTGTAGAAGTGATTTTTGAGAGCGTTAAGGGAGTGAAAGAAGCTATTTCGGGTTACGCCGGGGGCACGGAAGAAAACCCGACCTATGAACAGGTAAGTTATGGCC
>JABDRK010000012.1 GCA_013041785.1 Eudoraea sp. | reverse complement strand
GGTATAATCTCCGCGCAGCTGTTGCTGGAATAAGTTTAAATTCCAGGTAAGGCGCCAGTTTCTTTTAGGCACATAGGAGGTAGTGAATTCAAAACCATAGCGGTCGTCGGTAGCCAGATTAATTGGGGTTCTCCGCTGTACCGGAACCAGAACCGGGTTGGCAGGGTCGTCCGGATTCTCAATCTCTACAAAATCCCCGGTTTCCTGTTGGATAAACTGAAATACACCTGTGGAGTGGTTGTAGTATATCGAGGTATTAAAAGTTAATTTGTCCCATCTTTTTAAATAACCAAAATCAAAGGCATTGGTATAGGTGGGGTCCAGGTCAGGATTACCCTGGAATAAATTCGTATTGCTGGAACGCGATGGGAATGGATTTATAAACCGGGACCTGGGTCGGCGCAACCTCCGGCTGTAACTTATGGTGAGTTGCTCCATTTCCGAAAATTCGTAACCCAGAAAGAGCGATGGGAACCAATCCACGTAATCCTTATCGGCAACCTCATTAGTATTTACCAGTTCTATCCCGATATCTGAGGCTTCCATGCGAAGTCCTCCAAGGATGTTGAATTTCTTGTATTTCGTACCCAATTGGACATATGCCGCATTCACGTATTCCTTATAGTTAAGTTCGTTTGTGAAATTCGGATCAATATTCAGTATGCTATTTTCGAGTACACCAAAATCAAAGTCGGTATTGAAGTTGTTAAATGTTCCCCGGTAACCCATTTCAAACTGGGATTGATTATTCTCGCCAAAGGGCAGGATATAATCCATCTGAAGCAGCTGTCGCTCCTGTGATTCGTCATTGATGGTCTGTTCCGTGGGCAGTACAATGTTGTCTCCAAGGATCAGCTCTTCAATTATCGAGTCTTCAAAGTCGCTACCACTGGAATACTGGTAATCCATGGTCAGTTCGTGCCCGTCCTTGTCAAAGCGTTTTACAAAATTGACCGAATACTGTATGTCTTCTCCTTCTTCATCCTCATTGGTGAAGCGGTTTCTTTGGATGGTAGGGTTGCGCAGTGCATCAAAATTAAAGAAGTCGATATCCGTAGTGCTGTTACCGCTCGATTTCCTGTAAACAAAAGAGTTGGTGAGGCTACTGCTGTCATCAAAGAAATACTCAAAGCCAATATTAGTGTTAAATCCTTTTCTTTCCCGCTCGTAATTCCTGATCTCATCCTGGAAACTGGCTGTAGTCCCATCCGGGTTAAAATTTTCCTGCTCAAACAAAGCATTTCCTGGCGCGTCCCTGTACCGATAGGTAGTATTGGTAAAGATGTTGAACTTCTCCCTTCTCAGGTTCAGGCTCAGTGCTCCACCAAAATTATCCGGCTGTCCTGCGAACAGATTCAATGACCCATTCAGGCCTGCTGTCTTGCTTTGTCTCAGGACAATATTCAGTATGCCGGCAGTACCTTCCGCATCATAGCGCGCAGAGGGATTGGTAATCACTTCCACTTTTTCTATAGCCTCTGCAGGTAGTTGTTGCAGTGTTTCCGGGTTGAGGCCCGAAAGGGCAGATGGTTTCCCATTGATAAGGATACGAACGCTTTCATTTCCCCTGAGACTGATATTGCCTTCAACGTCTACCGATACCGAGGGTACATTATCCAGGACATCGGTTACTGAGCCCCCGCTAACGGTGAGGTCCGATCCAACGTTATACACTTTTTTATCCAACCGAAGTTCCACTGTGGTGCGTTCTCCGACCACCTCAACACTTTCCAGTTGTTCTGCGTCTATGGTCAGGTTAATTCGTCCCAGATCTGTGGAAGCTCGGTATACTTGTTCGCTGAGTTCGTAGGTCTTATATCCCAGGTACTCCACACGGACATTGTATTGCCCGGGTATGGTTTCCACATCAAACTTTCCTGTACTATCGGTAATACCTCCAGTTATTTGGTCTGGCCTGCGAACACTTTGCAGCACAAGGGTGGCGTACTCCAGGGGTTGACCGGTTTCCTGGTCAATTACAGTTCCGGTGATGTTGATGGGTTGTGGGCGTTGCCCCTGGGGGCGTTGGGCGAAGGTTGCGGTTACCAGAAGGGCAAATGCCAGACTGAGAAGATTCCTCATTTAATTTTCGGTTTTTGACTTGTTTTTCTTCCGTTTCTTCTTTTTGAATTTGTAACCGTTTTTCTGGTATTCCTCCAGAGCAATAAATTTTTCTTCCGGCAAACCTGCCTTGAGTTCAGCTTGTTGGTTTTTCTGTATTTTTTCCAGACCCTCCCTCATTTTTTCCGGGCTCAGTTCCAACAAACGCAATTGGATGCGTTGCTCCACATACCGGGTCAGGATACTGCTAACCACAGCTTGTTCAAATTCATTAAGATTGAGTGTTTCCGTGATTTTCGGCATTTCCAAAGCCACGATTTCCTCAGCGGTTTGTGGTTTGGGTTCTTTTTTCTCTACGGGTGTTCTGGGGATGCCACTGCGTTGCCTCCCATAGTAACCATTCCCGTAACCTACCTGGGCGTTCAGCTCTGCTGAAATGCCAAGACCCAGAAATAAAAAAAACAAGATAAGGCCGTTTACACGCATATTACACTCAATTCTTAGAGCGTAAAAGTAGTATTTGGTTTAACGTTCGGGGGTTAATTGTATGTTAAAGTAACTGTATAGTTAAACAGAATAAAAGAATAGGGAAAATCAATATCATCCCTCTTCAGAAAGGTGAGGAAATCGTTTAGAGCAGTTCGCCAATTTTGTCTGCAGGCCTTCCTATTACTGCCTTATCTCCGACCTGTACAATGGGTCTTTCAATAAGCTTGGGATATTTGGAAAGCGCTTCTACGATCTGAGCGTCGTTTAGCTCCTTTCCTTTAAATTCGCTTTTCCAGATAGCCTCGTTTTTTCGCACCAAACCTAAGGGTGGAAGGGCTAGTGCCTTGAGCAATGCCTGGATTTGTGCAGTGGTAAGGGGGTCGTCCAGATACCGGACAACTTCAAAGTCCATCCCTGCGGCCTCCAAATAGGCCAGACCTTCCCTTGATTTTCGGCAACGTGGGTTGTGATAGATCTTAATCATATCTAAGCTGTGTTTTTGGCAATTTATTTTCTATTCAGGCCTCTTTTTCCTTTTGCCCCATCATCATGAGATAGGCTTTCAGAAAGGCGTCTATGTCCCCATCCATTACGGCGTCCACATTTCCGGTTTCCTTTCCGGAGCGGACGTCCTTGACGAGTTTGTAGGGGTGCATCACATAATTTCGGATCTGCGACCCCCATTCGATTTTCATTTTAGAGGATTCTATGGCATCCCTGGCCTCCTGCTTTTTGCGAAGCTCTATTTCGTACAGCTGAGATTTCAGCATTTTAAGCGCTGTCGCCCGATTGTCGTGCTGAGAACGGGAATCCGAACAGGAAATTTGTATACCTGTTGGTTTGTGAACCAGTTGTACCTTGGTTTCCACCTTATTTACATTTTGTCCTCCGGCGCCGCTTGAACGCGCTGTGGTTATCTCAATATCTGCCGGATTAACATCGATTTCAATACTGTCGTCCACCAGGGGATACACATAAACAGAGGCAAAGGAAGTGTGTCGTTTGGCATTGCTGTCAAAAGGGGAGATGCGTACCAGCCGGTGTACACCGTTTTCACTTTTCAGCCATCCAAAGGCAAAATCGCCCTCTATTTGCAGGGTTACGGTTTTGATACCGGCCACGTCCCCTTCCTGAAGATTGAGTTGCTTTACCTTGTAGTTGTTCTTCTCACTCCACATCAGGTACATACGCATGAGCATGGCAGCCCAGTCACAGCTTTCTGTACCTCCGGCACCTGCTGTGATCTGCAATACCGCGGCCATATCATCACCTTCTTCTGATAACATGTTGCGAAATTCCAGGTTTTCAATGGATGTAAGCGCTTTGGTATATTGCTCTTCCACCTCTTCAGCCGTTACCTCTTCTTCCCTGTAGAATTCCAGAAGCACTTCAAGATCATGGGTCAGAGTTTCCGAATTTCGGTAATCAACCACCCATTTCTTCTTATTCTGAAGCAAGCGCATCTGCGCCTGTGCCTTCCTCGGGTCGTCCCAAAAATCAGGGGCGAGGGTCTTTTCTTCTTCGTTTTCTATTTCTATGAGTTTGGCATCGATGTCAAAGATACCTCCTTAGCGCACCGAGGCGCTCAATAAGATCCTTATATTGATCTGTAGTAATCATGCATTTCGCTTTTTTCAAAAATACAGTTAAAACATGGTTGGGCAATCAAATTTGTATAAATTTAAAAATTCAAGACAGCACACTATGAAATACATTTTTCCCAGCATTTTTTTCCTCTTTTTTCAATGCCTCTCACTAAATGCCCAATTCTCTAAAAAGAGCCAGGACTATCAGAAATTCCAGGGATTTTTTGATTATTATCACGACGACTCCAAAGACCGGATATTTTTGGAAGTGCCTGAGCTCGAAAAGGAGTTTTTATACGTTTATTCGCTAAGCAGCGGTATTGGAAGCAATGATATAGGTTTAGACAGGGGACAACTTGGAAATGAGCAGGTTGTATATTTTAAAAAAGCGGGAAATAAGCTATTACTCGTTCAACCCAACCTGCGTTACCGGGCCCTCACCGAAAACACCCTGGAACGCAAGTCAGTGGAACAGGCCTTCGCAAAATCTGTACTTTTTGGCTTTAAAATAGAAGAGGAAACCAACGGCAGGTATATCATAGATATCACCGATTTTTTAATGCGCGATGCACATGGGGTAGCTGCGCGATTAAAAAGGGCTAAACAGGGAAATTATACCCTGGACAAGTCCCGGAGTGCATTGGCTATGGAACGTACCCGGGCATTTCCCGAAAATCTGGAATTTGATTTCACACTAACATTCAAGGGAGAACCTCAGGGGGCGTATATCCGATCAGTTACCCCAAATCCTGCTTTGGTGACGGTGGCACAGCACCACTCCTTTATTGCATTGCCGGATGCGGATTATAACGAACGGGCTTTTGATCCCAGAAGCGGGTCCTATCCTTTTAGTTATTATGATTATGCCACCCCGGTAGAAGAACCCATTGTGAAACGCTATATCACCAGGCACCGCCTGGAGAAAAAGGACCCCGGCGCAGCGGTAAGTGAAGCCGTTGAACCTATTGTTTACTACCTGGATAACGGGACGCCCGAGCCTGTCCGTTCTGCCTTGCTGGAAGGCGGAAAATGGTGGAATCAGGCATTTGAAGCTATAGGGTTCAAAAACGCATTTCAACTAAAAATGCTGCCGGATGATGCAGATCCCCTGGATGTGCGGTATAATGTTATCCAATGGGTGCACCGATCAACCCGGGGTTGGAGCTATGGCAGCAGTATTACAGACCCCAGGACCGGTGAAATAATCAAAGGCCATGTAAGTCTGGGTAGTCTCAGGATCCGGCAGGATTTTATGATCGCTCAGGCCCTGATGAACCAACCTTTTGGGGAACGCGATGATAATAACCAACCCATGCTGGATATGGCTTTGGCACGAATTCGTCAATTATCGGCGCATGAGATTGGCCACACCCTGGGTTTTGCCCATAATTTTGCTGCCAGCACCAAAGACCGTGCCTCGGTAATGGATTATCCACATCCGGATATTAATCTAAAGCAAGGCACCCTCGATTTTTCAAAAGCATACGATACCGGCATTGGAGTTTGGGACAAAGTTACCGTTGCCTATTCCTATTCCCATTTCCCTGAAGGTACGGATGAGCAGGAAGCATTGAATAAGATTTTGGACGACGCTAGGCAGGCGGGACTTCGTTATATCTCAGATCAGGACGCCCGGCCTGCCGGAAGCGCCCATGTTCTGGGACACCTTTGGGATAATGGCAGTTCTGCGGCTGAGGAATTGGAAGAAGTACTCGACATCAGGAAATTGGCTATCACTAACTTTTCAGCGGAAAATATCCGGTCTTATCAGCCCTATACCGTGCTCGAGGATGTTTTTGTTCCGCTGTATTTCTTTCACCGTTATCAAACTGAAGCAACTGCTAAAGTCGTAGGGGGCCTGGATTACAATTATGCTGTACGAGGTGACCGACAGGGGATTTGGAAAACGGTGGACAAGGGTAGGCAGTCAAAAGCACTAAGCAGTCTGCTAAAAACCCTGGATGCTGGTGAAATAGCTATTCCCCGGGAGAAACTGCCTCTTTTTCCCCCGCGCGCTATGGGATACAACCGGAGTCGCGAATCCTTTAAGGGTAAAACAGGAGTAAGTTTTGATGCCCTGTCTGTTGCGGAAAC
>JABDRK010000422.1 GCA_013041785.1 Eudoraea sp. | reverse complement strand
CCCTATACCCATCCACAGGCCTAAAAAATGCCCTTCAGGGTATTGCTTGTTTTTATTATTCAAATCTTGCTCCATATCGGTCAGTTTTTATTACGCCAATGGCCATAGATGCTATTGATGATCGTTTGGGGCTAAACAAGATACACCATTATTTGCTGTTTCTATGGCGTAGGTATTTTAAATGGAAATCAAAGCTTCCTTTGCACCTCACAGGGATTCCCGAAGGCAAAGACATTATCGGGGATATCTTTGGTTACCACACTACCTGCCCCGATGGTAACATTATCACCAATACTAACCCCGGGAAATATGAGGGAGTTCCCCCCAATCCAGACATTATCCCCAATAACAACCGGTTTGGTAAACGTAAGGTAGCGCGAAGTGCCCTCCTCCTCAATTATCCGCTCCCGGGCCTTTAACGGATGACTGGCCGTGTAGATTTGTACGTATGGGCCAATAAGCCCATTCTTACCTATGCGGATCGTATTGTTATCCAGAAACATACAGTTGACATTGATAAAAGTATGGGGGCCTATGGAAATATTACTGCCATAATCGCAGAAAAAGGGTGCTTCAATCCATACCCCTTTCCCTCTGGATTTCAGCAGGGTATCTAAAAGTTCTTCCCGTTCCTCAAGCAATTGAGAATCCAGGCTATTGTAGGCCCGTAACAGTTTTCTCGCCCGGTGGTACATCCCGAGTAATTCGGGATCCCTGGAGTTATAAACCTCCCCCTGAAGCATTTTTTCTTTCTCGGTCATATGAGGCTTATTGGTTTTTACCACAGCATGGCCGGGGCTGGTTTCCTAAACTTGTATTCCTTATAATTCTTCCCCCAGGTGCTTCTTATAGAATTTCCATACTTCCTTTGCGACATCTCTTCCCAGTTCCAAGCCTGCTACATTGTCTGCCTGTATATGGTATCCTCCCATAACCCTCGAAATACCTGCCATTTCAGCAGTTTCCGTAAAAGTTGGGAATTTGAGCACAACTGTATCTCCCAGATTATCCGGCTCGGTTAAAGCACCTGCCACCAATTCTACTTCTTCTCCAAATTCATCACTGCCCGTCCACAATTTTAGTGCTTCCCCGCAGCCACCACTTATGGTGCTATGCCCTGAAACATAACTTGGGAAAGGCGGGCATAAAAATGTTTCCGGGGAATAGGGCCTCCATTGCGCCCCGTCTAATTCCATCATGCCTTTTCCTTCACCTCCCCAGGCTTTTATTTTTTGCCCTTCGTAGTATTCGTGAACCAGCGCATAGGGCCTGGCGTAGTCATAGAACATTTTGGAATCCCAGGAAGCAATAAACGCGTCCATGGCGACCACCTGGTTATAAAAATACATTTTTACATCCTGATCCAGGGTATGCTGGTCCCTTCGGGAAACATCCTGCGCAAACTTTAACCAGTGTCCTGCCTGTTGCACGGATTGTGGCCCGTCTCGCATAAATTCAACCAGGGCCTTTTGCTCGTCGGTTAAGGTTGCCTGCATATCTATTACTTCCTGCACTTCTTCTTTCAGCTGCTCGGACCCGATCATAGGAGGTGGTCCCGGGCGAAACTGATCGGCAGATTGCAAAGCAAGAGGGATTACCTTATCCCAGAATGGAGTTAGGCAGCCGGGCGCAAATTTGCCCCCTTCCCCGTCGGCAAAATATTTAGGTTGCCAGCGATTGGGGTCCACATTTTTGTCGGCCGAATTAACCGGCTCATAACCCACATAATTAAAATAGGGCTCCCCATCGGAACCTTCCTCTTCGCCGTATTGATTGGAACCATCACCCTTGCGCGCCTCGATGACGGCCTTAGCCGCCAGGTTGCCAATCCCTTCCGGGGTGCTCGGATCCATAGAGGTATTGTCAGGGTCCAGGCCCAGTTCACGCATAAACTCAGCAAATAGTTCCGTATCTGCATAGTAGTATTCCTTCATTGCACTGAAAGCAGCATAACTGATGGCAATCTCTTTATTTTTAAGGCTATGTTCATCGGCCGGCCTGCGTTCCACACCATCGAGATAAACAGGTATCGCCTTATCGTCATAGCGCGACCAGGCATCAAATACAGAGACAAAGATCAGCCCTAAATAACGGGATGTAATGGTAGGTCGTGGGTTAAAGCGTTCGGTATCATATGCAGTGGCAGTGAGCGCCATTTGACCCCATTTGTAAGCAATGTTATCCACCCCGGTAGGTTCTGCCATAGCCATCGCATCCCCTGATACGTTTTTTTTGTCAGTTTCCTTGCATCCAAAGGCAATAATTGCCATAAATAAGAGTACCAAAAATCGATTCATTTGTAACGGGTTTTTTTTAGAAAATGGCTTGGTGGACTTCAGTAAAACTGTGCCACCAATGGTGAAGTAAATATACGATGTTGCCTTTTTTTTATCTAATTTATTTGGGATAATGAACGCCTCGAAAGGATAAAAGTTTTACCAGTTCAGATCTACTATTTATGTTTCTCCATATGGCAGTTCACCTCGGCTACGGGAGGTAACTACTACATTAACAGGCGAGCCTGTCTTATTGTTAATTTTTTGATAAACAATGTTCTGTTGTTTAGTCTTTAATTACATTCGTTAGACATAACCAGTTATTCAAGCTTTCTGTCATGAAATCCATTCTTGCCAAGACCAGTTTTCTAGCCTTTTTAATGCTACTATCTTTTAATACCTCTGCCCAGGATTTTCAGGGACAGGCCTATTATTTTTCAAAATCCAAGATGGAACTGGGCTCCTGGGGGACAAGATTGAGTGAAGCGCAGAAAAAACAAATTCAGGCACGACTCAAGAGCAGGTTGGAAAAAACCTATTTATTGAATTTCAACAGGGAAGAGACCTTGTTTAAGGAAGAGGACAAACTGGATGCTATATCCGGGGCAACAGACTCCTGGGGAAGTAATTTCTCCGCTGGAGCTTCCTACAAAAATATTAAGGAAAATGCCTTAGTACAGAGTCAGGAATTCTACGGCAAACAATTCCTGGTCAAGGATAAATTACTGGACCTTAAATGGAAAATGGGAACGGAGTCCAAGCAGATAGGACAATATATGTGTTTTAAGGCTACAGCATCTGTACCCACAGACGAACTTACCTGGTATACCTTTTCCTGGGGCAATTTAAGGCGACCCGCTCAAAAGCAAACGGATTCCACAAATGTTGAGCCCAAGGAAGCAGAAGTTCAAATGACCCAGATAGAAGCCTGGTACACACCACAAATACCTGTTGGTCACGGACCCGGGGAATTTTGGGGACTTCCAGGGCTGATTCTCGAAGTCAGTGCCGGCAACACCATTATGCTGTGTTCCAAAATAGTCATGAATCCCCAGGAAAAAATCAAAATTGAAGCCCCTGATAAAGGAAAGGTCATTACAAAGGTTGCCTATCAAACCACCATCAGAGAGAAGATGCGTGAAATGAGAGACAACCGGGGTCGAAGACGAAGCCGATAGCAGCTGAATTGAAATCTACCTCCCAATCAGCGACTAATACAAGCCCATGAAAAAATTATTTTGTGCCGCGTTTCTTCTCGTGGTTTGCATTTCCCATGCACAAATCAAACTTGAAGGCGTAGTCCGGGATAGCCTGAACCAACCTTTGGAGTTGGCCAATGTGATTGCCATTAATCAGGAAACACGTGGTTTGGAATCTTTTGGTGTAACCAGTGAGCAAGGCAGATTCAGGCTTGACCTGGGCAAGAATGGAACCTACAAAATCCAGATCAGCTATGTGGGGATGCAGACCTTTGAAGAGATCCTTACCACCCAGGAAACAAATATTACCAAAGATTACAAACTTAAACCAGCCATAGCCCTTGAAGGGGTAGAGCTGGTTTACGAAATGCCGGTTACCGTGCAGGGAGATACCGTAGTGTACAACGCAGACTCCTATAAAAGCGGTACAGAACGCAAGCTGGAAGATGTCCTTGAGAAATTACCGGGTGTTGAGATCAATGAAGAAGGCCAGGTGGAAGTGGAAGGCAAGGTGGTCAATAAGTTAATGGTAAACGGCAAGGATTTTTTTGACGGGGACACCAAACTGGCGACAAAAAATATCCCTTCGAAGGCCGTGGACAAAATACAGGTGCTGCGTAATTATTCCGAAGTGGGCCAGCTTCGGAGTGTAACCAATAACCAGGATAACGTAGCCCTCAATATCAAGCTCAAGGAAGGAAAGGAAAACTTTTGGTTTGGCAATGTCACCGCAGGGGCCGGAAGTTCACCGGATAAGGAGCTCTATTTGGTACAACCCAAGTTGTTCTATTACAGTCCGAACTACAGCCTGAATTTTATTGGGGATATCAATAATACCGGGGAAGTAGCCCTTACCAGGCGGGATATCCGGAATTTCGGCGGAGGTTTCCGGGCACCCAGCAGGAGTAGCGGAACCAACATAAACCTTGGGGATAACGGCCTGAATTTCCTGACCAGCCAGGGAAACGCCCTTGAAATCGAGAATAAACTGGGTACGGGAAATTTCAGCTACTCTCCCAATCAGGCACTGGACCTTAGTGGGTTCCTGATTTACAACAGCAGCCGTATCCTTTCCAGGGAAGAGAATTTCATACAGTATACCGATCCGGACCTGGGAATACCCGATGAAGCTACCGTGCAATCAAGCAGGGAGCGTTCCAATCAGGGCCTGATGAAACTCAGCGCATCCTATCAACCCAACATCAATAATCAGCTGGATTATGACATCCTGGGACGGGTATCCAATGACAGGCAGAACCAGAACCTTTTCTCTTCCGTAATTGGCAATACGACCCAGCTGGATGAGGTAAAACCCTATAGCATTAATCAAAACGTAAATTACTATTACACCCTGGATGAAAACAACATCTTTGCTCTGGAGGCACAGCATTTGCTTAAGGATGAAGATCCCTTTTACAATGCCGTTTTAGTCAATGATCCGGCAGGCGTCGATGCCTTTGATACTACTGCAGAGGCCCTGGGCCTGGATACCTCCCTGACGAATTACGACCTGGGCCAGAACAGACGCATCAAGTCCAATCAACTGGATGCAAAATTGGATTATTACCATATCCTGAATGCCAAAAGCAACCTCAACTTTACCTTTGGCACCATCCTGAGCCGGCAGGAATTCAATTCCGATATTTTTCAGTTCCTGGAGGATGGAACACTATTCAATCCAACGCCAACCTTCAATGAGGGACGTGCCACAAACGATACCGAATATAATTTCAGCGATATCTACCTGGGGGCTCATTACCGCTTGAAAACCGGAAAATTTACCATTACGCCAGGCTTTTCGGTTCATGCCTACGGAAATAAGAACACACAGTTTGGGGAAACGTTTAAGGATAACTTTTTTCGGTTTTTACCGGATTTTGAAACCCGGATCCAGTTAAAGAAGAGTGAATCGCTCACCCTGAGATATGACATGCGCAACCAGTTTACAGATGTTACCCGACTGGCAGAGGGCCTTGTGCTGAACAATTTCAACAGCATCCAATTCGGGGAGCCCGACCTTCAGAATGCCTTGTCGCATAACGTAAGCTTGTTTTACAGCAGTTTCAATCTCTTTAACTACACCAATGTGTTCGCCAGGGCAGCCTACTCCAGCAATATCGACCAGATACGGGGACTGACTACTTTCGAAAATGTAATTCGGACCAGCACGTTTTTCAACTCCAGTTTCGCCGATGAAAACGTTAGTGTCTTTGGGCGTGTGCAGCGCACCTTTGGCAAGATCAGGGCCACGTTGAATGCCCGTTTTAACTACAGTAAGATCAATCAGTTTATCCAGGGACAGCGCTCCCTGAATGAAGGATATACCCAAACCTACACCCCGGGTATTCGCACCAATTATAAAATAGCACCAAACGTGAGTCTGCGTTATCGGTACAGCGTCACCAACAACAATCAGGGAGGCCGGAGCACCAAGTTCGTGACCAATGCGCCTTCCGTGGAGTTTGATGCCTATATCTGGAAATCCGTGACTTTTCGCACAAATTATACCTATACCAACCAGGACCGGGGCAATGGGGAGTCCCAATCGTTCCAGAACTGGGATGCCACCCTCTCTTACAGGAAGGACAGGGATGCCAAGTGGGAGTATGAGATCAGGGCTACGAACCTGCTGGACATAGACTCCCAGGTGCGTAACAGCGCCAATAAT
>JABDRK010000407.1 GCA_013041785.1 Eudoraea sp. | reverse complement strand
CTTCAAAACTACCCGGAAATAAAAAAAAAAAATATACTCTAAATCCGTATCCTCAACCCGCAGCGCAAGGTTCTTATAAAATTCATTTTCCAGCCTTTCCTTGAGGTGTCTTGAGGTAACGAATTTTCCGTCCTTTCCAAAAAACGGGCTGTCATTAATGGTAAACAGCATGCTCATTGTGGGTTCGTCAATGGCTATGGTTTGTAAGGCCTCTGGTGCCTCCGCATCAGCAAGGGTATCCCCTATCTCGAAGCCCTCGAGTCCGGTTATGGCACAAATATCGCCTGCAACTATTTCCGTGACCTTTTTGCGGCCCAGGCCCTCAAAAGTAAAGAGTTCCTTTACTCTGGATTTTACAACCTTCCCATCCCTTTTCACCAGGGACACCTGTTGTCCTTCAACCAATGATCCACGCTGAAGTCGCCCTATAGCTATTCTCCCGGTAAATGAAGAGTAATCCAGGGAAGTAATCAACATCTGGGTGCTTCCGGGAATGGCATGAAAACTCGGGATGTGTTCAAGCACCATTTCCAGCAAGGGCTCAATAGAAGTTGTCTCCTGCTGCCAGTCTTCACTCATCCAGTTATTTTTGGCAGAACCATACACTACCGGAAAATCCAGTTGCCATTCTTCGGCCCCCAGTTCATACATGAGGTCAAAAACCTTCTCATGTACCTCATCCGGGGTACAGTTCTCTTTGTCTACTTTATTGATTACCACACAGGGTTTTAGTCCCATTTCCAGGGCTTTTTGCAGGACAAACCGCGTTTGTGGCATGGGGCCTTCAAAGGCATCTACCAATAGTAGCACCCCATCGGCCATGTTCAGTACGCGTTCTACCTCACCTCCAAAATCAGCGTGTCCAGGGGTATCAATAATATTGATCTTGGTATCCCGGTAATTGACCGAAACATTTTTTGAAACGATGGTAATGCCCCGTTCCCGTTCCAGGTCGTTATTATCCAGGATTAACTCCCCGGTTTTTTCATTGTCGCGAAACAAATTGCAGAAATGCAGGATTTTATCCACCAATGTGGTCTTACCGTGATCTACGTGGGCAATGATCGCAACGTTCTTCGTATTGGACATAAGCTGTATTTGAGGCCGCAAAGATAGCCTTAATTTTATTGAGTACGATTTAGATTATTAAAAACTTATTCCCTGAGGACCAAGGAGTTTTGGACACATCACTGTTTTTAGTCAAAAGTGGGTTTCCTTGACTTTCGCTTTATCGCCACCCATCCAAAATTAATCCCGATCAAGGGTCCATAGCCGGAAGGAACTCCATCTCCACGATAATATCCGCCTCCGATCTCCACATTTAAATTAAAGCCATTTTCATAGGTACGCTGAATACCATATACCATCCCGTAGAAGCCCAGATTAAAGTCATCCGGTTCAATATCTGTAGCAAACCGCAATTGCGAGAAAAAAATTGCCTGGGCTGCCGCTACATAGTTGCCGGAATTTCCAGAAACCGTTTTCCCCAGTCGCTCACGCCTTAGAAAATTATGGTAGTAGCGATACCTGTTATTCATAGCCAGGCCAAAGGCGTAACCTTCCTGATAAGTTGCTGTGGCCAAACCCAAGCTGGAAGAAACGCTCTGGTTTCGAAAGAGCCCGATCTCATAACTCAGCCCGGGGCTCAGCAGATCAAATTTAAACTGGTGCTGCTCCAAATGAATTAAACCGCTGCCCTTCTCTGTGACTCGATAGACCTGGGCATTTAAACCCATTACAACCAAGAAGGCTAAGATTATGATTCCTTTTTTTTGCATCGCATTCGGGTTGCTTAGTTCTAAAGCTAGAAAGGAAACCACAGTTTAGTACTATCTTTGTGGAAAATTTAAGAAATGAAATTGAGTGCAATTCCGCAAATAAAACACACGGAAACCAACAACTTCTTCTTGCTTTCCGGTCCCTGTGCCATTGAAGGAGAGGACATGGCCTTGCGGATTGCAGAGCGTATCGTGACCATTACCGATAAACTCCGGATCCCATACGTCTTCAAAGGCAGTTTTAAAAAGGCTAACCGCAGCCGGGTGGATTCCTTTACCGGAATCGGGGATGAAAAAGCACTTAAAATCCTGAAAAAAGTATCGGATACCTTTGCCGTACCTACAGTTACGGATATCCATGAGGTTTCAGATGCCGAAATGGCTGCGGAATATGTGGATGTGTTGCAAATTCCAGCATTTTTGGTCAGGCAAACCGATCTGGTTGTAGCTGCCGCAAAAACTGGTAAAACCGTAAATCTTAAGAAGGGGCAGTTTATGAGTCCGGAAAGCATGCAACATGCTGTTAAGAAAGTTACGGATTCTGGCAATCAGCAGGTCATGATCACCGACCGTGGGACTATGTTCGGGTACCAGGATATGATCGTGGATTTCCGGGGCATTCCTACCATGAAACAGTACGCCCCTGTGGTTTTGGATGTGACTCATTCGCTTCAACAACCCAATCAGGCATCCGGGGTAACCGGCGGGCGCCCCGCTCTGATATCTTCCATGGCAAGGGCAGGAATCGCTACGGGAGTGGATGGTCTGTTCATGGAAACACATTATGATCCTCAAACGGCCAAAAGCGACGGGGCCAATATGCTGCATTTGGATTTGTTGGAGCCCCTGCTTACCGACCTGGTAAAACTCCGGGCTACCGTTAATGAGCTGGGAGGCTCATAATTGAGAAGGTTCTAGTCCCAAAATCCTTTCCCCCTTACCTCATAGGCATTTTGTAGTATGTCTATAAGGATCCCTTCATCTATTTCTTCCGGAGACCGGTAACGCAGGGAACGCATAATCTTTCTGCCTGCAGTGGTCATATGTTCCAAATGTACGGTCAGGTGGGCTGCCGACCAGAAACCCAAATCCACATAATTTTTAGACTGATTGAGATAACAAAAAGGTTTTCCTTCAAGGTAGTAAAAGGGTATGCGGTATTTGTACTTCAACTCTATGTGCGGGATGGTCGCTTCGATCACTAGCTGCAAATGCAGCAGCATGCTTTTAAAGGGTTCGGGTTGATTGAGGATATACGCTTCAGCGGGATTCATGGACAAACACCTGGTCCTGCTCAGGCTGGCTGGAAAGAAAACCGATTAAACTCCTTCCGGAAGTCGGAAGCGATTTTTTTTGTAAGTCGCATTGGGGTATTCTTACCAATACGCAATTGACCCAAATTCAGGTCAACATCAAAATGAAAAGAAGAAAAATCAC
>JABDRK010000391.1 GCA_013041785.1 Eudoraea sp. | reverse complement strand
CAACACACCCTCTGGATAGCCATAGTTTTTTTAGCTGTCGCTGTCTTCGCCCTAATTGCTGTTTTTCTATACAAGAATCGCAAAAATCAATTTGTCCTGAACAGGTTGAACCTCATATTGAATCTTTTTTTACTAGGATTTTTCGTTTACCGGTCCCTAAGTTTATCTGGAGAAACGGCGGTTTCTGAGAAAGGTATTGGGATGTTGATTCCGATTTTTTCTATCGTTTTTCTGGCCCTGGCAAACAAGGCCATCAAGAAGGATGAGGATCTTGTAAAATCTGTGGACCGCTTACGTTGAACCTAACATCTTAGTAGTATTAGTGCGTAAAACCCCGACCAGCTGAACTGCGTCGGGGTTTTTTGCTTTACGGACTTTCCCAGGCATACCCTTACCTTAATTTTTATAGAAATCCGCCGCTTTCCCGACCAAGGTGGTCAATTCCACCGTATGCCCGTCCGGGTCCTGTAGATATACCGACAGAAAATGGTGATGGTCCCGTACCTGATAGGGAATTTCCTGTTCTGAAAACCAGGCTTTGGATTTTTCAAAGTTCTCATTGCTTACCTGAAAGGCGAAGTGATCAATCCCCGGGCCCTTGGTTGCAGCGGGTAATGTACTATCTTCTGAGCTTGCCGGAAAAAGGGCAACCCCTGTTTTACCAGCAAGTAAAAAGATGGGGTATTCTCCCCATTCCGGTACGTGATAAGGGGTTAACCCCATAACCTTTTCATACCAACGCGTAGAAACCTGCAGATCTTTGACCCGTAAAGCCACGTGGTCAAGGAAATCAATTGTAAATGGTGTTGCCATAGTCCATGATTTTGGTTTAATAGTATGCTTGCCGTTAACGTTTACCCAACTCTATTACTTCCAAATCCTTGATGTCCTTTCCATCAATTACAAAGCGAAGCATGGTCCTGACCTGGTGAAACCCCTGACGCCCGCATGCCCCCGGGTTCATATGGAGCAGCTCCAATTTTTTGTCCCATTGCACTTTTAAGATGTGCGAATGCCCACTGATAAAAATGTCAGGTGGGTTGGTCTGCAATTCTTCCTTTATACGTTGGTTATAGCGGGAAGGATAGCCCCCAATATGGGTAATCCAAACCGAAACCGATTCACATTTGAATTTCTGATCAAGGGGAAATTCGCGCTGTATAGCTGCATTATCAATATTGCCGTGCACGGCCCTGACCTCTTTTATGGAAGACAGTTGATCGGTTACTTCAAAGGAACCGATATCACCTGCATGCCAGATTTCGTCTGCCATCCGTGCATATTTCAGAATGGTAGCATCCATGTGACTATGGGTGTCCGACAATAACAGGATTCGTGTCATGAATTATGTTTGGAATAAGTTTGAACTGTTCACCGCACAGCGTTCCCGGCCAGGAAGGAAGCAGACACCCGGTTCATTCTGGAACTGTTTTGGGCTACTTCCTTATCTTTGCCAGTGCAAAATTAGCAGATTCCTTGAGATACTTTCTTTCCCTTTCCTATTTCGGTAAAGCCTATCATGGCTGGCAGCGACAACCTAATGCGGTGACGGTTCAGGAGGTACTGGAAACGGCCCTTTCCACCCTGCTTCGAAACCCCATTGCCATTGTAGGTGCGGGCCGGACAGATACCGGGGTGCATGCCCGGGAATATTATGCGCATTTTGATTTCCCGGATACGCTTACTGACGAGCTGGTTGACCGGCTGAACGCCTTTCTCCCTGAGGATATTGTTATACATGGTTTAATTCCTGTTCCCGAAGAAGCCCACGCACGGTTCGGGGCAATCTCCAGGACTTATGAATACCGGATTGTTCAAAGCAAAGACCCTTTCCTTTTCGATCGGGCCCACCTGGTAAAACAACAGCTTGATATTGAGAAGATGAATCAGGCCGCTGCACTGCTGAAAACCTTCCAGGATTTTGAATGTTTTTCAAAAAGCAATACGGATGTGCGGACTTTCATTTGCCAGATCAGTGAAGCCTTCTGGAAGTTGGATGGCCATAACCTGACCTTTACCATTAGGGCAGACAGGTTCCTGCGCAATATGGTAAGGGCAATAGTGGGAACGCTCGTGGATGTAGGTAAAGGTAAATTAACCCTGGAAGATGTTAAAGCTATTATAAAAAGCAAGAATCGAAGTGAGGCCGGAGTTTCTGTACCTGCAAAAGGATTATATTTGGTGCGGGTGGAATACCCGGAAAGTATTCTCAAAGTAGATGGATAAGGAGACGGGAAAAGCATTTGATTTCAGGCTATTTAAAAGGGTATTGGCCTATACCAAACCATACCGGGTTACCTTTCTCGGGGTTTCTGTCGCTGCCATTTTGCTATCGGTTTTTGCCGTGCTTTCGGCTTTGTTCCTGAAAATGATCGTGGATGAAGCCCTTCTTCAAAAAGATGCTGAAAAGCTTACCTTTTACGCCATAGCCATGGGCATTGTGCTCCTGGGGCAGGTAGTGTGTCAGCTCTTGTTTAACTACTACGCCAATTGGGTTGGGGAATCCGTAATCAAAGATATCCGGGTGAAGCTTTTCAAGCACATGATCAGTTTCCGGATGAAATATTATGACAACTCCTCTGTAGGGGTTCTCGTGACCCGGGCAGTTGCCGATATGCAGCGAATCGGGGAAATCTTTAGTCAGGGATTTTTCGTTATCGTGGCCGATATGCTAAAAATGTTGGTGGCAGCAGGAGTAATGATCTACCTGAACTGGAAGCTCTCCCTAATCGTTTTTGCCCTGCTCCCTATAATTCTCTACGCAACGCGCCTTTTTCAACAGGCGATGAAAAAAGCCTTTATCGAGGTGCGGGCTCAGGTGTCTAACCTGAACTCCTTTGTACAGGAACGGCTTACCGGGATGAAGATCGTACAACTGTTTACCCGGGAGGAAATTGAAAGCCAAAAATTCCGCGATATTAATGAAAAGCACCGGGATGCCTGGCTAAAAACAGTCTGGTATAATTCCTTCTTTTTTCCGGTTGCGGAAATCGTATCCTCCGTAGCCATTGGCCTGATTGTCTGGTACGGTGGATTACAGAATGTTGCGGGGCTTAATCAGAATGAGTTTGGGACAATATTTGCCTTTATCCTGCTCATCGAAATGCTCTTCCGCCCCCTGCGTCAGATAGCGGATAAATTCAATACCCTGCAGATGGGTATGGTGGCGGCCAACCGCGTATTTAAAATCCTGGATACCGCCAGCCATATTACGGACCGGGGTACACGGGAAATAGATCATATGGGGGGTGAAATCCAATTTGATGAAGTTCGTTTTGGATACCTGGAGGATGAGGAAGTACTGCATGGTGTTTCCTTTAAAGTAAATCCCGGGGAGACCATAGCCATTGTAGGCGCTACCGGAGCTGGCAAATCCACGATTATCAACCTCCTGAACCGTTTCTATGAGATTAGTTCCGGTGCCATCCTGTTAGATGGGATCAATATAAAGGACTACAGCCTGTCTACCTTACGCCGTAACATCGCCGTGGTTTTACAGGATGTGTTCCTCTTTGCCGATACCATAGCAAACAATATAACCTTGCGTAACAGTGCTGTTGGTGAGCATAAGGTTGAGGAAGCGGCCAGGCAAATAGGCGTCCACGATTTTATCAGCAGCCTCCCCGGCGGATACCAGTACAATGTCAAGGAAAGGGGCTCCATGCTTTCAAGCGGACAACGGCAGCTCATCGCATTCCTTCGGGCCTATGTGATCAATCCCAGCATCCTGATCCTGGATGAAGCCACTTCTTCTGTGGATACCTATACCGAGCAGCTTATACAGAAAGCCACGGAAAAAATCACTGAAGGCCGTACCTCCATAATTATTGCCCACCGGCTGGCCACAGTGAAAAAAGCCGATAAGATCATGGTGATGGACGCCGGTAATGTCGTAGAAGTGGGTACTCACAAAGACCTGCTTAAAAAAGGCGGCTATTACAGCAAGCTTTACGAAGCCCAGTTTATGGCTGAGGAACTGGCCTAAGAGGGGGGAGGGGGCAGGAGATCCTGTGGCGCAATCTCACCAGTTAGTAGTAAAAGTATCGGCATTACAATGGATACCATAAGGTACCCAATAATAAAAAGTATAACAAAAAGCATACTCCGTACTATATTTATTCCGGCGGAATAGCGATGCGTTCTTATCAGGGAAAAGAGGATATACCCTAACATAACGGCTATAAAAATCAAAGAGAAATTCAAATAGCCTTGAGGGTTGTATAGGATCATGAACAAACTCAGCGGGAACATCAGAATGGAAAAATGACTTATAACATAGATCGCTGTAACTATATATTCCGGTATATTGTAATTTCTCTTGTTTATAGAAAGGAAACCTGCCAGGGCAATTACCGGGATATACAGAATAAACACAAAATTGCTGTACTCCATGGTGGCTTCCACGAGTTTTGCAGTGCCTTCCTGATTGACCCCTAACCCTAAAACATCAAAATCCATTTTGTCCAAGGCAGTCCTTTTCATGAAGTAAAACAAAACTCCAGATAGGGCAAGCGAAAGCGTGAGATAGTTAATTGGGTTCAAGTATTTTCTTCTCGTCCCATCAATATACCCGGTGATGACCTTTTCCGGCCAGACGGTTAAATGGCCGATCGTCCTGAAAAAATTGTTCTCCAGGTTTAAAATACGCTCGAAAATATCGGTAAAGAGACCTCTGAATGTGATCCTCTTGAATACGATTTTAGCGCCGCAGACAGGACAGTACTTAAAATCTGTTCGAAGATTCGCCTGGCAATTTTTACATTTCATCCTACATCAGGTCTTTTTGAAGTTTTCCTTCCAGGTCTTTCAGGTCTTTGTACATTATAAATTCCCCGTTCTTGACATAGGAGATATTTCCGGTCTCTTCACTGACCACCAGGGCGAGGGCATCGGTTCGTTCCGTGATGCCTACAGCTGCGCGGTGTCTTAAGCCAAAACGCAAGGGGATGGAGCGTTTATTGGAAACCGGCAGGATCACCCGGGTGGCGGTAATATGGTTGTTTTCAATCACCGTAGCCCCGTCATGCAGGGGACTGTTTTTAAAGAAAATACTTTCCAGAAGGGGCTGGTTGACTTCTGCAAACATGTCATCCCCGGATGATTTTACAAAATCAAGAGCGTTGCTTCTTTTTAATACTATTATGGCCCCGGTTTTGGACTTGCCCATTTTCTCGCAGGCATTCACGATAGCCTTGAGGTCGGTCTTCACGGCAATCCCTTCCTGCCTGAGGAACTTAAAGCGTCTGGACAGGTTGCGTTTCGTGCCCAGATTGGTGGAACCAATCA
>JABDRK010000364.1 GCA_013041785.1 Eudoraea sp. | reverse complement strand
ATACAGGACTACCGGGGCCAGAAACATGAGACCCAGTGTATACATAAGGTACTTGATCCCTTTTAGAAGTAGTTGTTTGTCTGTCCGCATTACCGATTGGGTTCAACTGCAAAAGTAGAAAATATAGGCTACATTTGGTTAAACTTCTGTAAACGATGCAGGTATTACTGGCACCTGACAAATTTAAAGGATCCCTATCTGCAAGAGAGGTAATTGAGGCACTTTCCGGGGGCATCCGTAGTGTTTTTCCCGATGTCCATTTATATCAGGTACAGGCTTCTGATGGGGGTGATGGATTTCTGGATGCCGTATCACACTATTGTGATACGGAAAAAGTGGAAGTGCTTACCGAAGATCCGCTGGGCAGGCCACTGCAAGCTCCAATGAGGATCAATCGCGATCAGGGAGAGGCCTATATTGAGATGGCACAGGCTTCCGGACTGGTTTTGTTGGATGAGGAAGAACGCAGCGCGGTGAAAACCTCCAGCAAAGGGACAGGGATTCAGATTCGGGAAGCTTTAAAATTAGGCTTAAAAAAAATTTACATTGGCCTTGGAGGCAGTGCCACCAATGATGGAGGTATGGGTATGGCTACTGCTTTGGGCTACCGCTTCCTGGATGTTTCAGGGAATCCTCTGAAACCTGTTGGTGCTAATCTTCAGGCTGTTCAAAGTATCGATACGGCTTCGATGCTGCCAGAACTGGCAGAGACCCTTATTTATGCTGTAAATGATGTCAACAACCCACTCTATGGGCCTGATGGAGCGGCTTATGTTTATGCCGCGCAGAAGGGAGCAGATCTCGATCAAATCCAATATCTGGACCAGGGATTAAGGCAATTGGATCTCATAGTACAAAAGGAACTGGGTGAGTCCAATGCTGAGCTGAGAGGGGCAGGAGCGGCAGGAGGTGCTGCTTTTGGTCTCAAAAGTTTTATGCATGCCGAATTTATAAGCGGCACAGCGTTTATCCTGGATCTGGCTCATATTCCTCAATTGTTGAGCTCCAAACATTTTGATTACATCATTACCGGGGAGGGTAAAATAGATACGCAGACCCTGAGCGGAAAATGGATCAATGGTGTGATGGAGTTGGGACAAACTTATGGTATACCGGTTGTGGCGGTATGTGGTATGTTAGACGTGGACCCTGAAGAACTTAGAGCGGCCGGGCTATTTGACGCGATCGAGGTGAGGAAAAAAAATGAATCCCTTGAATATAATATGAAAAATGCAGCGGAACTACTGGAAAAGGCAATTACCCGCTATTTTACGGATTTGAAATCCTGATCAAGGATATAGGGGAATAGTTATGGGTTACTGAATGACCAGGGTGTCTCTGAATTCCTGTACAATAGCAAAATATCCCAGGGGATACGCATCGGGGCGGTCCGTATTATCCAGCACATCAATATTGTCAAGACCGGTAATATCAAAGACATTGCCACGAACGGTTGCCCTTGGGGTTTCAAAAAACCCAAAACGCTGTTCGGTCTGTTCAATGATGAGGTCCATATAATTAAAAAATTGCTGATCGGCCCCCATAATACTGATCTCAATTTCCCTTCCCGGCTCAAATTCCTGATCGTAGAAATAAGAAAACTGGAACTGCTGTCCCTGGTAAAAGTCGTCCTCTGTGGCCAGGAATTCTTCAAATCCGAAGTCAAACAGATAGAAATTGTCCGCATCCGGATCGTCTGTAAAGGTCACCAGTACTTCTGTCTCATCCCCTTCAAAGAGGGTTCCTGTTCCCTGTTCAAGATTGTCGATAGGCGCTGTAGGCACATATTTAGTCTGGGCAATATATCGCCTGCCCTCGTGTCTGATGATAAGACTGAACAACCAATCTCTTTCCAGTAGCGTTGAGACTGTAAGGCGTTGGTCTTCATCAAAAGTAGGATCAGGAACATAAATCCCCGATCCGGGATCTACCTCGGCAAGGGTTGAGGAAGCTGTTGTAAAGGCTGCCCCATCAATAATTTCTTCATAGATGAGGACGATGCTCTCCAGAGAGGTAATGGGGATCTCTTCAAAAAAACTATTGGTTTCTGCCACCTTGATGGCCAGGGGAACGTAGGTTTGGGTAGTCTCAACACGAATAAGCCCATCAACAATAAGACGGGTGTCTCCGGAAGGCACGTCTACCTCAATTACATCTTCACAACTGGTCAAAAGACCAATTCCTATCGCCAAAAGAAAGATCAATTTCTTCATCTAGAACTTAAAATTATAAGTTACGGCCGGTACAATACCAAAAATTGAAGTTCGCACGGCTTCATTCACTCCCGTATCCTGGTTGCGTCTGAAATTAATGGAAGCGGCATTCCGCCGGCTGTACACGTTATAAATACTAAAAACCCATTCGGTCTGCCATTTCCTGCCCACATTCTTTTTAGGGGTGAGCGTAGCGGAAATATCCAGGCGGTGATAATCCGGCAGTCGTTCTTTATTTCTCTGGCCGTAATAGGGAATAGTGATCCCCTGGAACTCAAATTGCCCGATGGGGTAATTGGTAGGCTGTCCTGTTTGATAGATAAAATTGGTGTTG
>JABDRK010000342.1 GCA_013041785.1 Eudoraea sp. | reverse complement strand
TACCTGAAGTAGCGGGTTTAACTGTAGCCCCCAGCATTTTCATCCGGGCAACATTAGGAGCCTGACGTGCGATGTCTATCTCGCCCATATAAACCACACATTCTATACCCATCAGCGCACATACAGTAGCTGTGGCAACGCCGTGCTGTCCCGCACCGGTCTCGGCAATAATCCTGTTTTTTCCCAGTTGTTTGGCCAGCAGGATCTGCCCTATGGTATTGTTCACTTTATGAGCTCCGGTATGGCAGAGGTCTTCCCTTTTCAGGTAGATTTTGGTGTTGTATTTATCGGATAGGCGCTGGGCAAAATATAAGGGGGTAGGCCTGCCTACATAGTCGCGCAACAACTGCTGAAATTCCTTTTTAAAATCAGGAGATTCCATAATGTCGATATATTGCCTCCGTAGCTCCTCCGTGTTTGGATATAGCATTTCCGGAATGAACGCACCTCCAAATTCCCCGTAATATCCTTTCTTATCTGCGTTATAACTCATCTTATCTGTTTTCAAAGATCAATTTTTTAAAAAGTTCTAATCCGGGGATATCTTTAATTCCCGGTTCAATTTCAAACCTGCTGTTGACGTCCAGCGCATGGCAATGGACGGCTTCCGGGGATTCCATAAAGCGAATAAGTTGTGGAACCTGGTCCAGCCCTATTCCCCCACTCAGGAAATACGGCTTGGAAGACGGATAGTTCTTTAATAAACGCCAGTCAAAAGCATAGCCGTTACCCCCGGGAAGTTTCCCTTTTGTATCAAATAGGAAGTAGTCGCAAACCTGTTCATAGGGTTCAAGGCGACTAAAATTAAAATCGTCTTTCACGGAGAACACCTTGATTAGCGCTATCTTTTTTCCACCCTTGCCAGGCAATCCGTTGAGTTCTTTTCTCAGGGAAATACAAAATTCAGGACTTTCATTTCCATGCAATTGGAGGTATGACAATCCGAAGGGTTTGATCCGTTCCAGGATAAAGGAAACCGGAGCATCTACGAAAACCCCGACCTTTTCAATTCCTTCCGGAATTTCTTTTGGTGATTTGCTGATAAACCGGGGGGAAGGCTCCCAAAATATAAAGCCAAGATAGTCCGGGGAAACAGTGGCTACCATTTCCGGATTTTCCCTGATACCGCAAACCTTTAGTTTCATTTTTTCAAGTTCGTTATAAAATCGAGGGCCGATCGTCCCGGATCATCCGTTTTCATAAAATTTTCCCCAATCAGGAATCCCTGATACCCGTAACCATTCAGATCACGAATGGCTGCTATATTGCTTAACCCGCTTTCAGATACTTTTACAAAATCTTCAGGAATCCGTTCGACAAGTTTCCTGCTGGTATCCAGGTTTACTTCAAACGTTTTCAGGTTTCTGTTGTTAACCCCCACCATCTGTATCCCTGCTAAGAGAGATCGATCTAATTCGTCCTGATTATGGACCTCCAGGAGTATTTCCAAATCCAGGCTTGAAGCCAGTTCGCTGAATTTCTTTATTTGTGTTGGACTTAGTACAGCGGCGATAAGCAGAATTACATCGGCTCCATAAGCTTTTGCCTCGAGGATTTGATATTCGTCAACGGTGAAATCCTTGCGCAACAATGGCAGGGCTGCAGCTGCCCGGGCCATGACCAGGTCATCCAGAGATCCTCCGAAATACTTGCCATCTGTTAGTACAGACATCCCACATGCCCCTGCATTTTGATACCCTTTCGCTACATCCCAAACACTTAATCCGTTATTGATTACAGCACGGGACGGGGATCGCCTTTTGTGCTCAGCAATGATGCCCATACCTGAACTTTTAAGGGCCTTTGCCAGCGAGGGCGATTTCCGGTCAAAAAGGGGTAGCTGCTCAAGGTGAGGTACGGATACAAGTTCCTTTTTCAGGGCAACTTCCTGTTTTTTGTCACGTACTATTTTCTCTAAAATGTCCATTTAGACGCTTAGTTGTTGTAATTTTTTCAGGGAATCCATGGCCCGGCCACTTTTCAGGGATTCCATAGCCAGTTCAAAGCCTTCTTTCGGGCTTATTTCTTTTACGGTGCTTATGGCCACCCCGGCATTTGCACAGACTACATGGTTCTGAGCGGCAGTCCCTTTACCCTGCAGGATGTTAAGGAACATTTGTGCAGATTCTGCCACCGTGCTACCCCCGGTAATATCCTGTGCATTCACTTCTTCAACCCCAAAATCCGAAGCCTGCAGGATTCCTTCGTTCCGATTGGAGATCGTTTTGGTAGGGCCGGTAAGGGAGATCTCGTCATATCCGTCCAGTGCATGCAGGACAGTGAATTTTTTGTCGGTATTCTGATACAGGTATCCGTACATCCTGGCCAGTTCAAGGTTGAAAACCCCAACCATCTGGTTTTTGGGGAAGGCCGGATTCACCATGGGACCGAGCATATTAAAAAAGGTTTTTACCGCCAATTCTTTTCGAATAGGGGCGACATTTTTCATGGCGGGGTGGAAAAGGGGGGCATGCAGGACACAAATGCCCGTTTCTTCAATGCAATTTTTTAAGAATCCGGAATCACTGCTGAATTTGATCCCCAGGAATTCCATAACATTACTGCTTCCGCAGGTGGAAGACACCCCGTAGTTCCCGTGCTTGGTCACTTTGAGTCCGGCTCCTGCTGCGATAAAAGATGCCAGGGTTGAAATGTTAAATGTGTCCTTCCCGTCGCCCCCGGTACCGCAGAGGTCAACCGGATCGTATGCTGACAGGTCTACTGCCAGGCACAGATCGAGCAGGGCATCCCTGAATCCCTCCAGTTCTTCAATGGTTACACTACGCATCATATAAACGGTCAGGAAAGCTGCGATCTGACTGGTATTATAGGATCCTTTAGCCATATTCACCAGGATTTGACGTGCGTCTTCCTTGGATAGAATTTCGTGATTGATAAGCCGGTTTAGCGTTTCCTTCATTATTCTTGATTTAACCAGTTTTCCAACATTTGTTTACCGTGCGGGGTTAGAATGGATTCCGGGTGGAACTGTACCGCCCGAACATCGTATTCCCTGTGCCTCAGCGACATCAGTTGTCCCTGATCATCGTAGGAGGTACCCTCGAGGGCCTCAGGTAATTCCGGATCAACTACCCAGGAGTGATAGCGTCCCACAGGAATTTCACTGGGCATTCCGAAAAAAATCTGATCTTCGGCGGTAATCTGTATTTGGGTGGCGATCCCGTGGTAGACCTGGTCCAGGTTTATCAGTTTACCCCCAAAGACCTCAGCTATGGCCTGTTGCCCAAGGCACACTCCAAAAATGCTTTTCTCCGACGCATAGGCCGCAATGATC
This sequence comes from Eudoraea sp., assembly GCA_013041785.1. Classification (GTDB taxonomy): domain Bacteria; phylum Bacteroidota; class Bacteroidia; order Flavobacteriales; family Flavobacteriaceae; genus Lentiprolixibacter. The sequence goes on along the minus strand of JABDRK010000342.1, from coordinate 1,389 downwards.
TCTTTGAGCAGCCCCGCTTCATCAGGGATTCCCGGCCCAGGGGAGAGCACGATCTTTTCAAAAGGGCCTACTTCTGACAGCTCGAGCTGGTCATTCCTTTTCACGGTAACCCGGGCGCCCAACTCTTCGAGGTAATGCACCAGGTTATAGGTGAAACTATCGTAGTTATCTATGACGAGAACATTTTTCATATTAAATCTGTTCAGCCATTTCCAAAGCCCTGGTCAGGGCTCCAAGTTTGTTATATGTTTCCTGCAGTTCGGCCTTCGGATCCGAAGCAGCTACTAATCCGGCTCCTGCCTGGTAATGCAATTCGTGATTCTTACTGAGGAAGGTACGGATCATGATGGCGTGGTTGAAGTCCCCATCAAACGCCATAAAACCAATGGCACCTCCATAGTAGTCCCGGTTGTTGTTCTCGTATTTTTCTATCAGTTGCATGGCCATGTGCTTTGGAGCCCCGCTAAGGGTTCCTGCGGGAAAGGTGTCGGCAACGATCTTCATGGTGGGGATATCCGGTTTGATCTGTCCGGTAACCTTGGATACTAAGTGGATTACATGGGAAAAATATTGCACTTCGCGGTAATTCTCCACGTTCACCATATTCCCATGACGACTCAGGTCGTTGCGGGCAAGGTCGACAAGCATTACATGTTCGCTGTTTTCCTTATCGTCTTCCGTAAGGGCTTTTGCCAGTCGGGCATCGTCTTCGTCATTGCCTGTTCGCTTGAATGTTCCTGCAATGGGATGAATTTCCGCCTTACCGTTATGGACTACCAGCTGGGCCTCTGGAGAACTTCCAAAGATCTTGAAATTGCCATAGTCGAAATAGAAGAGGTAAGGGGAGGGGTTGATGGATCGAAGGGCCCGGTATACGTTAAATTCGTCACCCTTGAACCCCTGGGAGAAACGGCGTGATAGCACCAACTGGAAAACGTCTCCCCGCTGGCAGTGTTTTTTCGCCTTATCGACCAGTTCCATATACTCCTGATCCTTCAGATTAGAAGATGGCTCCCCTTCCTTCACAAAGGAGTAAGAAGCAAAAGTGCGCACACTTAACAGCTGTTCCAGATCTGCTATATTACTTTCCGATTCGTAGCAATGGGCAAACAGGTAGGCTTCGTTCTTGAAATGATTAATAGCAATTATATTCTGGTAGACTGCATAATAGACATCAGGGATACCCAATTCGCCGGATTTTTTAGTCACCTTAATATCTTCGAAATAGCGCACAGCGTCATAGGCCATATATCCAAAGAGTCCGTTATTGATAAACTTAAAACCGTTCTTGTCTACTTCAAACTTTTGGCTGAACTCATGAATTCGCTTGGGTACATCGGTGTCTGCTGTAATTTCAGTTTTTATTTCACTTCCATCCGGAAAAAACTC
>JABDRK010000321.1 GCA_013041785.1 Eudoraea sp. | reverse complement strand
ACCCCACGCCATCCGAGAACTGTTCTTTTTGGCGCCAGGCCACACTTTCTGGCATATAGTCTTCAAATGCCTTTCGTACCACCCATTTTTCCATCCGCTCCCCGTTGATCATTTTGTCTTTTGGGTTGATCCGCATGGCCACATCGATAAATTCTTTGTCCAGGAAGGGCACCCTTCCCTCAATCCCCCATGCGGCAAGGGATTTGTTTGCCCTAAGGCAATCATACATATGCAGCTTTTTAAGCTTTCGCACCGTCTCTTCATGAAAATCCTTTGGGCTGGGTGCTTTATGGAAATACAGGTAGCCGCCAAAAAGTTCATCTGCACCTTCCCCGGATAATACCATTTTGATACCCATGGACTTTATGACCCGAGCCATAAGATACATAGGGGTAGAGGCCCGTATGGTAGTTATATCGTAGGTTTCGAGGTTGTAGATCACGTCTTTAATGGCATCCAGGCCTTCCTGTATGGTGAACTTAATTTCGTGATGTACGGTTCCGATGTAGTCGGCCACCTTGCGAGCCGCAGCCAGGTCCGGGGAGCCCTCCAGCCCCACAGAAAAGGAATGTAATTGTGGCCACCAGGCATCTGCTTTATCATCCGATTCTACCCGTTTTTGGGCATATTTTTTTGCAATTGCAGAAGTAACTGAAGAATCCAGCCCTCCGGAAAGCAACACCCCATAGGGCACATCAGACATTAACTGCCGGTGGACGGCGGCTTCCAGTGCCTCCCTGATTTCAGCGATACTGGTCTCATTCTCCTTTACGGCATCGTACTCCATCCAGTCGCGCGTATACCAGCGCTTGACTTCCCCCTCCTTGCTATGCAGGTAATGCCCGGGTGGAAAAAGTTCAATTTTATTGCAGAACCCTTCAAGGGCCTTGAGTTCCGAGGCCACGTAGAAGGTCCCGTTCTTATCCCATCCCATATATAAAGGGATTATACCCATATGGTCCCGAGCTACAAAATATTCATCACGGGAAGCATCATAGATAGCAAATCCGAAAATTCCATTGAGATCATCCAGGAAGTCTATTCCTTTCTCTTGATAGAGCGCCAGAATAACTTCACAATCCGACTGCGTGGTAAAGTTGTATTTTCCCTCAAACTGCTTTCGAAGTTCCCGGTGATTATATATTTCACCGTTTGCGGCCAGGACCAGGCTGCCATCGGGACTAAATAAAGGCTGCTTTCCGGAAGCCGGGTCTACAATAGCAAGCCGCTCGTGAGCCAGGATCGCATTTTCATTGGCGTAAATCCCGCTCCAGTCTGGACCGCGATGCCTGACTTTTTTCGACATTTCCAATAATTGAGGGCGAAGCCCTTCCGCTTTTTCCTTCAGATCGAAGGCACAAACTATTCCGCACATAATATTGTTACATCAATTAGGAGTCAAATATGCCTTTTAAACTAATGATATCAAACATTAAATTGTATTTATATTACATTTAATAACTATATATTTATATTAACCGATATATTATAATAATTGAATGCGTCATTAGTAAGGAATCCTGTCATACTGTAAGTCGGATAAATTTTAACGACTCTTTATACAAGTCACACTAAAAAACAAAGTAGTTTTAACACCTAATCAAATCCAATATTTATGAAAAATGCATTATCTGTTGCCATGTTCGCCCTGGCAATCGTTTTTACCACTTCGGTTACTGCCCAGAAATTCAGCGGACTGGATAAAAGTCCGGCTGACATTGCCTCCTACCCATCCAGCTATCGGGTATCTGACAAAGCAATTCGCGTTATATACAGCAGGCCTCAATTAAAAGGAAGGTCGCTGTCTGAACTGGCTCCTGCAGGCAAGGTATGGAGGACAGGTGCTAATGAGGCTGTTGAAATTACATTTTACAAGGATGCAAAATTCGGGGACACTGCCGTAAAAGCAGGTACCTATTCATTATTTACCATTCCCGGAGAATCTCAATGGACCGTTATCTTAAACAAGAATCTGAACCAGTGGGGATCGTATTCCTATGAAGAAGGAGCTGACGTAGCCCGGGCAATGGGTGGAGTGAGTACAGACAGTGAATCCCTGGAAGCTTTTTCTATGGCCTTTAAGGAAGTAGACAATGGCGTACACCTCGTTATGGGATGGGGTACCACCCGTGTGGCAGTTCCTATCAGCATGTAAGAAGCTGTCCGTAAAACAAACAAAAAACCGGGGTCATTAACCCCGGTTTTTTTATATATCACTTGCTGGAAATCTGGATAAGAATCCGCTTGTTTTCCCAGTAGGTTATTTTCTCCGCTGCCCTTTCATGTAAAATACCCCGTCCATAGATGCGGCCTCACCACTAATGGAATCCCCATCCCGATTAAGCGTAATCTCGATGGCCATCCCATCTAGGTTTACTTCAAAATAAAGCAGCTTGTTTTTTATAACAACAGCCTCCGTCGGAATTTTTCCAAAATCCAGAAGCAATTCCACCGTATAGGTTCTGCCAGATTTACTAACCTGCAGGGCTCCCGACGTGTATTCCGGGGGCACATCCGAAACCGTATAATCCCAGATACCTACCCATTTCTTCTTACCCAGAACAATTTCCTCACTACTGGGATTTGTAGGATTCGTAGCATTACTCACAGCAGGAGCAACAAACAGCATCAGCATCAGCATGATACTGTACTTAAATAAATTTTTGGAATGCATATCAGACAACTTTTATGATTGGCTCTAAATGTAATGAAATATTTCCTGAAGCTCCAGTTCGCAGATGTATTCACCAGCTATATTTATATAACCACATTCCATATTCCAACAGGACCTATTGCCTGGAAAGCACAAAGACTACCCTTCGGTTTTGCTGCCTGCCGGCCTCTGTATCATTCGAAGCAATTGGTGAACCCCCTCCCTGACCGACCCAGGAAACCCGGGAAGCTGATAACCCCAATCCAAGCAAATATTCCGTAACGGCTTTACAACGGTTTTCGGACAGCTCCTGATTGTATCCTGAAGTACCTACATTGTCTGTATGCCCATGTACAGTTATGATGAAATCCGGATGTTGCTGCAAATAACCATAAACCTGTTTCACTTCCTTCATGGCCGCTTCTGAGAGTTGGTAGCGATCAAACTCAAACAACACATTTTTAAAGGTATGCTCCGCATCAAGTGCATAAGTTTTTTCCGGCTCAGGGGGCTCTTCTGAGTCAGCCCTGGCAATGGTAATCGGGCTATCGGGACCAGTGAGGGAGACCAGGTCCAGGTAATAGTAAGCACCCTGTTTGGCCTGACGCTTACGCTTGGTTTTCAGGGTACCTACATTATTTTCGAAATTACCAAGGGTCATGTAGCGTTCCGTGCCCAGGGCAGTAAACGCCGTCTTAACCTCAACCCAGTCTTCAGTATCCCTGTAAAATTCCTTATCCGGAATCTTTATATAATGATACCGGTTAGCAGGGGCACTGTAGCGAACTCTCTTTGACAGGTTTTTTTTGGTTTCGAATTTCAATGGCTTGTCAGAAAAAAGAACACCAAATTCCCGGATCGCAAAATCAGAGCGTTCTGCCAGGCTGATATAAAAGGACAGTTCATAGCGTTCCCCTTTTACAAGCGTTTCAGTGAGTGAAGCCTGCAGGTATTCGCGATAATCATCCGGAGCATACAGGTATAGGCCTGCATATCCCGATCCGAAATCTGCTTCCTGTACCCCGTTAAAATTTTTCGGGGTTCCCATATAATTGCTGCAGCTGTGGAAATAATCCGTGGAACCGATGGTGGGAGCGCTCCAATGCATCACGTCCTGATCCAGGTTTCCCAATTTCACCGGACATTCCCCAAACTGCTCAAAACTGGGGTTTTTAATGAGATTTTGCGACTGGCAAAACAGGTGAATAGCAGTAGCAAACAATATGAGCCCATATTTTCTGATTGGCAGGACCACGTTTAAGACTTTACTTAGTTCTAAAATAGCAAATTAAAACGGGCCATTTGGGATACTTCGCTCAATGGACCCGCAAGGAGGTTAAAATGGAACCATTAAACGGTTAGGAGACATCAGGAAATTGCAATACAAGCGGGTCAAATCAACTTAAAAGTCAAATTTGTAGGTAGCGCCTGCCAGGATCTGCAGCCCCTGAACGCGGAAATTCGCCCAGCGTTGATACTGGTTATTCGCCAAATTGCTCGCCCTTGCGAAAATGGACAGCTGTTTGTTGAAGTGATATCCCAGGTGGGCATTGGCATCGAAAAATCCATCCAGCTGCACCAGGGCAGCCGGGAAATCCTCGGGTAACACATTTTGCACCACCTGTGTACTCAGGTCTTCCCGCTCTCCGAAATAGAACAGATTGGCGCCAAGGAACCACTGCTCCCCAATCTGATAGTCAAGAAATAGTGATCCTTTTATATTGGGCAGGTTCCAGGCCGGGTTGTCGGTCTCGGTATCATAATCGTAGATTTCCGCATTCAGGCCTAAACTGAAGTTTCGGTTAACATCTACATGCAACTCCCCGAATATCCCCAGGGTTTTAATATCATCGTAGAAGAGCTCAAAAGAATTTCCATAGTAATAGCCCTTTTCATCATTCCGAAAGGAGTTCTGCGGAGTGAGTTTAAACAGCGGAAGTCGGTTTTCGGCCGTATATGATCCTCTCAGGTTATAACTCAGATTGGGCAGGAGTTGCCCTTTCAGACCGATATAGGCATCGTACTGCCGGTCTGTTGGTTGTATTTGAAGTGTTGGGGATACAAAGTAGTTCTGCTCAGCGAAACCGTGGTAGGAGTTTTGTCGGAGTTCTCCCTCAACTCCCCCATAGGCGATGGCCACATCATCAAGCAGCCTGTAGGACGCACTTACCGCCGGGTAGATGTAAAAGTTGCTTTCACTGTTTTCCGTATCCAAACCATAGACCAGGTTAGCCCCCAGATTCAGGGTAAGGTTATCCCGGAGAATAACCAGGCTAGGTGCAATACGGGCTTGAAAAAATCCATAATCAATACCATTTAGATTTTGGATTTCGCTTATTGGGGCATTCTCAAAACTTCCGCCCAGATAGTCAACAGCTCCTTCAACAGTAAGTTTTTCTTCTGTTATTGGGAATTCCAGCATGGATTCAAATATCATTCGGTTTTCAGCAGATTCGATCTGATCCCAAAACCGGCGCAATTGTATTTCTGCCTTTCTGAATACAGATTCTTCCAGGTTCAGGTGCGCTGCAGCTTCTATATTGAAATACTGCTGTTGCTCATCAATACCCGCGATGATCAGGGGGTCTGTTATCGATTCAGGCAGGCCATACCAATTGTACAGGCGGTGTCCTGCTTTCAGATTGGCTCCCCAGTTGAAATCCCGATCGCGTTTGCTGTAGAATCCTGAAACATCGGTGTTGTAGAAATCCGTCTCCAAAGGGGTATCCTCAATGTCTCCCCTGGAGGATAAATGATTCAGGGCGATATCAAAGCGTTCATTCCCGCGGTCTATCTCCCTGCTCGTGTAGAAATCAACGAGCGCATTGTTGAAATTACCCAGGGCAACGGAAGCGTAGGAATTAAATAGTCTTTCCGGTTTTGACTTCTGAACGGCAGCTGCCCTTCCCTTGGCGGGTGTAAAAGTGGAAGCTACCGGTACTGAAAAAATGCTGTAATCGATCTTCTTTTTTTGTACGACTATGGAATCGTTTAAGTTTGGTACGGATTTGATCTTAAATACATCCGAAACTGTAGGTGAATACGGTTTTACTACCGTTACCGTCTCAGTACCAATTTCCGTTTCCTGGGCATGGGTAAAAAGTATTCCCGCCAAACCAAATAACCACAGGGATATCGTTCTTTTTTTCATGACAAACTCGCTTTTAGTTTCCCTCGGGATCAATTGATGAATTTCGTTCCGCTTCTAGCAGTTTAATCCGCCTGAGTTCATTGGAAGCCTCCTCAACGATCTCAGGGAACTCCTTGAAGTTTACGGTTATGCTTTCCAAAATATAGGTGGCCTGGTAGGCATCCTCCAGCGCATAGTAATTTCGGGCCATGATGATAAGCCCTTTGCCTCCCCAATCCTTGTAAGCCGAATAGGACTTCGCCAATTTTTGGACCGAAGTATTTGACCCCTCATAATCCCCCGCTTTTTCTTTGAAATAGGCATCGTAATAAAGGGCCTCGGCAGCGAGTGCTCCCGTAGCAATGGGCAGTACTTCCCGATATGCGGTCTCTGCCAGGGTTTCGTTATTGGTTTTGATGGCAGACCTCGCGATCATAATCTTGGCATCACTGCGAATCCGATTATCCAGGTTCCCGGCGGCAAGCACCTTATCCGCATAATCCAGGGTTTTGTCATAGGCTCCCTGCTCATAGTACAGCTTCATGAGGTTTGATTGCGCAAAGGTCTGGTTCTGCCCGATCTGCGCTGAATTTTCCAGACGTAGCAAATAAGGAATAGCCTCATTTTTTTGTCCGGTTTTAAGTAGCAGTTCACAGCTTCGTGTCAGTGCCTGTTCAGAATACTGATTGGCCCCGGCATCAGCTACATACCGGTAATTCGGCAATGCAGCCTCCCAGCTTTCCTTTGCATAGTACAACTGGGCAAGATTGAAATTTACCTGCAGGGTATGCAGGCCCTGTGGGAATTCTTTCAGATAGTTGACATACCCCCGGATCGCAGCCTCAGACTTTCCTTCAATTCTTTGTTTCTCCGCAGATTCAAAGGTGGTATTGTCCAGTTCTGCATCCGTCACCTCAACGAAATCAATACCTTTTACCCAACTGGCATATTCCGCTACACGTCCCAAATCCACATAAATGAGTTTGGCAGTAGCCACGGCCTGACGCGCTTCCTGACTCGTTGGATGCTCAGCTACCACTTGCCTGAACTTGTCAAGGGCCTCTTCATTTTGGTTTCCATTATAAAATACCAGCCCCTGCCGTAACAATGCCCGGGCAACAAAAGGGCTCGTTTTATATTCAGCAATGAGTCGGTCATAGGCCTTGAGTCCTAACTCCCGTTCATTCTCCTTAACATAGGTACTGCCCAACTCAAAGAGTGCATCATCGCGCAGGGACGATCCTGAATAACGTTCCACGAAACGGTTCATTTCCCGAATCTTGTCTGCTGATTTTCCAACAAAGCCGTAACTCATCGCCTTTTGATAGGCGGCGTAATCCCGTTCCTTGCTTCCCGACTGAATCACCTGGTCGTAGGCTGCTATGGCTGGTTGGTATTGACGCGACACAAAATAACCATCGCCCAATCTCAAAAGGGCGTCATTCCTTAGTTCTCCAGCATCCTGCCGGGCTACAAACTGCTTGAAGTAATCAATAGCGCGCCCGTATTCTTTGAGTTTAAAACTGCTGTACCCCAGCTGGTATTGAACTTTGGCGTATTCTTCTGTGGATCTTGCTAAAGGATTGGCAAGAAATTGCATGAACCCTTCACGGGCTTCCTCAAACCGGTTCAGCACGTAAGCCGATTCGGCCCTCCAATACAGTGCCCTGGCCAGGTACAATTGATCTTCTCCCGTTTTAACCGACCTTTCAAAGTGGTCCAATGCCCTCGAATAATCGCGTTCCAGGAACAATTCCACCCCTCTGTAAAAAGCAACTTGCTGATATATCGCTTTGCTGGCATATTCGCGATTCGCATCCAGGAGCTCCAGGGCGCCCCTAAAATTCCCCGAAGTAATGTATGAGTTCACCAATAAATCCTGTATCTCTGTCTTGTGTTCATCTCCGGGATAATCCGCCAGATACCTGCGAAGCACCTCAGGAGCCGGTTCATAGGGATTGCCGATTTCATAACTTAATCGGGCATAATTCAGGGAAGCGTCTTTTGAAATTTCCTCACTAAAATCCATTTGCGCCGCATTTCTGAAGGCATTCAGGGCTTCCGATTTTTTGTCCAGCTTCAGATAGCACTCCGCCAAATGATAATAGGCGTTTTGGGATACGCTATTGGTTCCTCCAATGATCTTATTGAATTGTTGGATGGCATTGGCATAATCTTCCTGTTTGTAATAACAATATCCCAACAGGTAGTAGTCTGTATTGCTCCACCTTCCCCGCTTTCCCTTATAAGCCTCCAGGTAGGGAATGGCCGTACTGTACTCGGCAAGGTTGAAATAGCTTTCTCCGATGATTTTATTAAGCTCCGAAAGTTCGTTTCGATTTGCTTTATCGAGCTGATTGACTGCCAGGTCTATCGCCTCCTGGAAATTGCCCAGCTTAAAATTCATGTCTGCCTGGTAATAGGAAAGCTTTTCATCGAGTAACTCCTGGTCGGTAATCTGATCAAACCGCTCGTTAGCCCGATCATAATCATCCTGCTGGTAAGCAATATACCCCAGATAGTACTGTGCCTGGGACCCAAATTCCGGTGAGTTCACCACCCGATTCAAGTAACGTTCAGCTTCCTTGGGTTTTTTAGACGCATACAATGAATATCCCAGGTTGAAATTAAAACGATCCCGATCTTTTGAGGCCACCGCCCCCTGCTCTACTTTTCGATACCATTTGAGGGCATAGGGATATTTTCCATTCTCAAAATAGTAATCCGCCACATCCATAAAGGCGGAGTTCCGCTTAGTGGAAGTGGGATATCGGGCAACAAAATCCTCCATCAGTCGGTCAGCCCCTAACTGATTCAGACGTACAGCGGCATTAGCCACATAATACGCACTATTCGCCTCAGTTTCGAGATCCTCAGTGGATGCCTGAACTTCCTGGAAAATAGATTGTGCGGCCTGGTACTGTTCATGATTGTACAGTGCCAGAGCTTCCTGGTAACGTTTCTGTTCGTGTGTATAGATCCTTGACTCCTGGGATATGGCTGTTGTAGCCAACACCCAAAGGCATAGGAAAGCTGCGGTATTTTTCATTTTCATTGTGTGTTCAACACTTAAGTTTTCCCGTATTACCCCTTATAACGGGAAATATGTATTTCCAGTATATAGGGAATTGAATTAAAAGAATTTTCAAAAGTCGTCAGGCGTATTCTGGCT
>JABDRK010000307.1 GCA_013041785.1 Eudoraea sp. | reverse complement strand
ATATCCTGGTCAGTAAGCTTCCACTTGATTGCGCCTCTGGGGGTGAAAATGTTTCCATGCCGGTTGTCGTAATCATAACGCAAACCCGTGAGTACCGAAACATTCGAACCCATGCTTATCTCGTCCTGGACGAACAAGCTGGGGATCATGACTTCATCGGGTTCATTTGCCCGCAATCCTGAGGTGGCAGGAGTACTGTCGTCATAGTAGTTATAGCGCAGTGCCGTTCCCAGCAAAAGGTCGTGCCGGCCCATGGTTTTGTCCCAGGTAAGCTGCCCGAATCCGATGCGTTGATCCGCCAGGTAGGGCAAATCTCCATAAACGGAATTCTGGCTGTGATCATTGTAAGAAAATGAGAAGAGCAATTTTTCCTTAACCGGCAATTGATACTTGCCCAGGATTTCCCAGCGCCGGGTGTAGATACTCTCCCCGTAGATTTCGTCACCTCCACGAAATTCCGGGGTCCATTGCATTTCACCCCCCCAACGGTCTTCATAGAAAAAACGTCCGGCAAGCGAAAAAATACGGGCATTATTACGTTTCATATTCCATTTTTGAAAAACGGAGATACGGTTTTGCAGGGTGACATCTGTAAAATTGTCGCCATTTTCATCGATGGGAATATCATAATTGAAGTAATTGACCCCCAATAACACATCGGTATTCTCACTCACGCCTATTTTGGCCCCAACGTCCAGGTTGTATTCCCCCCATCCGGTAACGAAGGCGTCTGCAGAAAATTCAGGTGCCAGGGGTGCATGTTTGGTAATCACGTTAATAAGCCCGCCAACGGCCTCACTACCATATAAGGAAGATGCAGGTCCTTTGACAATTTCGATTTGTTCAATTAGGGAATTGGGGATGCCGGTGAGACCGTAAACGCTACCCAGTCCGCTTACAATGGGCATTCCGTCTATCATAACCAGGGTATAGGGTCCTTCAAGCCCGTTTATATGGATGTCCCCCGTATTACACACATTACAATTAATCTGTGGTCTAACCCCATTGACATTCTGTAGGGCTTCAAAAAGACTGGGGGTGGGGTTTTTTTTAAGGAAGGCGGGACTGTACACTTCTACAGGTACAGGACTTTCCAGTCGGTTTACGGGTTTAAGCGTTCCGGTGACTACGGTCTCATCCAGCTGCTCGGCAGCTGGATCAAGGGTAATTTGTAGCAACAAATTCCCCCTAACATTGTCCAAACCGATTTTCTTTCGAAAAGGTTCATAACCTACTGCAGTGGCCAGCAACACATAGCTGCCTTTGGGGATATTCTGGAGGGTGAAGATGCCATTTTCATCAGCAGAGGTTCCATGAGAGGTTCCCCTTAGGTAAATATTGGCAAAGGGAACGGGACCGTCAGGGCTGTTTACCTCCCCCGTGATCATGAATTCCTGGGCAATCGCCGTCCAGGAGATAAGCCCCAGACATAGGCACATCCAAAACCGCAATTTAATGGGACTCTTCCAGGTTATTCTTCTCACCTTAAAATAAATTTAGACAAATCTAAAAATATGTTTTTATAAATAAAAATGTATTTTTGTGACAATGAGCAATACCAGTCATTCTGAGGAGAATTACCTGAAAGCTATTTTCCATTTGGGAAGCGAAGGAACACAGGCGGTTTCTACAAATGCCATTGCCCGGAATATTAAAACCCAGCCCTCTTCGGTTACCGATATGATGCAGAGATTATCTGAAAAAGGCCTGGTGAATTATCGCAAGTACAAAGGTGTATCCCTGACGGATTTGGGTCGGGATACCGCATTGTCCATTATTCGCAAGCATCGGTTGTGGGAAGTATTCCTGGTGGAAAAGCTGCATTTTTCCTGGGATGAGGTACACGATGTGGCAGAACAACTGGAACACATCAAAAGTGAAAAGCTGGTTGACCTCCTGGATGAACATCTCGGATTTCCACAGTACGATCCCCACGGTGATTCCATTCCCGATAAAGACGGGAACTATCCGTCGCGCGACAAACAATTGCTGAGTCAGCTTCCGGAGAATGCCCAGGGGTTATGTATTGGAGTTAAGGATTCCTCCGCCTCCTTTTTAAAGTATCTGGACAGGAATAAAATCTCCCTGGGCGACAAAATAAAACTACTGGAACGCGAGGATTTTGATAATTCCCTGCTGGTTTTGGTAGGGGAAAGGAAATTACGGTTATCTCAGCAGATTGCTGCTAACCTTTACCTAAAACTGTTGTAATATGATTGAAGAGGTAATTGCGTATTTCGAAACGATCAATCCCATATTGGCTGCTCTCTATGCCACCTTGTTTACCTGGTTCCTGACCGCACTGGGCGCTGCACTGGTTTTCTTCTTCAAAACCATGAATCGGGCTGTGCTCGATGGGATGCTTGGTTTTACCGGAGGGGTAATGGTAGCTGCAAGTTTCTGGAGCCTCCTTGCACCTGGGATTGCGATGAGTCCGGGAGAAGGGTTTTATAAGGTAATTCCCGCAGCAGTGGGCTTCCTGTTGGGTGCCGTATTTCTATTCGGACTGGATAAGGTTTTGCCTCACCTGCATATTAATTTCAAGGAGAGTGAAGGGATCAAAACGCCCTGGCACAGGACCACCTTGCTCATTTTAGCCATTACCATGCACAATATCCCGGAAGGGCTAGCGGTTGGGGTGCTCTTTGGAGGGGTTGCTTCCGGTTTTGAGGGGGCTACCATAGGCGGTGCGGTTGCCCTTGCCCTGGGGATAGGATTACAGAATTTCCCGGAAGGATTTGCTGTGGCGATGCCCCTGAGAAGACAAAAGTTGAGCCGGACCAAAAGTTGGATGTACGGACAGGCGTCTGCAATAGTGGAACCTATAGCTGGTGTTTTGGGTGCCTGGGCTGTGCTCACCTTCGAGCCTATTCTTCCCTATGCGCTATCGTTTGCTGCAGGAGCCATGATATTTGTTGTGGTTGAAGAGGTGATTCCCGAAACACAGCAAGACAAGTACACGGATATTGCCACCATGGGGTTCATAGGGGGCTTTATCATTATGATGGCCCTGGATGTGGGACTAGGCTAATGCCGGCATGCTCTTGTCTCTGACCTATATGAAATCTGTGGGGACTATTTCGTAAGGAATATTGTCCAGGATGTATTGCAGGGCTTCAATTCGTGCATCCGTTTTACGGTTGGCATCGATAACTACCCAGGGGGCCTGCTTCAGATCGGTGTACTCAAACATTCGCAATTTAAAGGCGGTATATTCATCCCATAATTCCTGCGCTTTCTGATCAACTGGTGTCATCTTCCAGCGCTTAAGGGGGTTAGATTTGATCTCCTTAAATCGCAACGCCTGCTGTTCTTTTGAAATGGAAAAGTACATTTTGATCAGGTAGGTATCAGACTCCATGATCATGCGCTCAAAACTGTTTACCTGACCCATAAAAGTGCGATACTGGGATTTGGTGCAAAAACCATTTACCGGTTCTACCACCGCGCGGTTGTACCAGCTACGGTCAAAAAATACCATTTCTCCCGGTTTGGGTAATTGATTTACATAACGCTGGAAATACCATTGTCCCTGTTCTTCAACGGTAGGTTTCGGAAGGGCAACAATCCTGAAATTCCTGGGATTGATATGGGCAGTAATCCTCCGGATAGCCCCGCCTTTACCGGCCGCATCACGTCCCTCAAAAATGACAACTACTTTTTTGTTCCTGTCAATTACCCAGTTCTGCAGATCGATTAATTGAGCCTGTAACTCCTTGAATTTAATCTCATTACGTGTGTAACGCAGGGCTTTTTGAAGGTTTACTTTTTTCTCTGCAAATAAATACTTCATCCCGATAGGGGTATTAAGCAGAGCTAATTCTTCTTCAGTGAGGGTGGGTATGGCTACTTTGGTTCTTGGCATGCTTAAATATCTATTTGTTCAATATGGCGATAGTACCGCTGTACCACATTAGGATCGGGCAGGATCGTGGTTTTGGAACCGGCGTACCTGGAGTAACTGAATCTTGAGAGCACATAACGGATGCTTTCCAGACGCGCTGTGCGTTTGCTGTTCGCCTTTACTATAATCCAGGGGCTAAACGTGGTATGGGTCTTGGAAAACATTTGTTCCTTGTAGTAGGTATATTTATCCCAAAGCTCCTGGCCTTTTTTGTCAACCGGACTGAATTTCCAGATTTTCAGGGGATTGTCCATCCTGGAATTAAATCGTCTCTTCTGCTCTTCCTTGGAGATGGAAAACCAGAATTTTATAAGGATTACGCCGTCTTCATAAAGCATGTGCTCGAACCCGGGTACCTGCACCATGAAATCATCGTATTGTTGTTTGTTACAAAAGCCCATAACGGGTTCAACCACCGCCCGGTTATACCAACTCCTGTCAAAAAACACGATTTCTCCCGGATTGGGGAGTTCCTTGATATACCTGCGAAAGTACCACTGACCCTGCTCAACTTCGGTAGGTTTGGAAAGAGCAACCACACGGGTACTCCTGGGGTTGAGGTGTTCTGTGAACCGCTTTATAGATCCTCCTTTCCCGGCAGCGTCCCTGCCTTCAAAGAGGATGGCGACCCGCAGCTTTTTTTTAGTTACCCACTGTTGAAGGGACACCAATTCTGCCTGTAACAGCTTTAGCTCTTCCTCATATCTTAAATTTCTAAGGACCTTTTTAATTCTGATCTCTTTATTATCGGCGATCTGGATTAAATCTTTCCTTCGCTTTGCTTTTAGTAAATCTTCAAGTTCGAACATGCAATTCATTTTAATAGAAAACCCATATCCCTGTAAAGGATTTGGGCGCTATTTTCCTGGAGCGGAAATTTAAAGATACTATTTTTCGTTCATCCTGAAATCACTCTGAAGACAGAATAAGCAACATAAGTAGTATTTTTGATGTATGTGGATTATTTCCATTTATAAATTTCAAAATCTATAGATCCCATAGTTATGAATCGCTATTTTCTTATTCTCCTCGCGTTGTGCTTTTGGCCGATTGCATCAAGTAGTCAACAACAACAAAAATTTTCATATCTGGATATTTTTGAATTGAATTATGTCTCGGACCCCCAGATCTCACCAGATGGTGAATGGATCGTTTACCGGAGAATGGGGTTTGATATTATGAAAGACCGGGCTGCGGGGAATCTGTGGATGATCCGTACGGATGGGCGACAGCATCAGAAGCTGACGGCCCGTGAAGGTAACGAATCAAGTCCTAGATGGTCCCCGGACAGCGAACGACTGGCCTTTGTCAGCAGCACGGAAGAAGGTGCCGAAATTTATATGTACTGGAAGAATACCGGCAAGGTGGCAAAGATTTCCCAATTGCCTTTTAGTCCGTCTGCCCTGGCCTGGTCTCCCGATGGCAGGCAGCTGGCCTTTTCAATGAATGTTGCCAAGGCACCTCCGGTACTGGTTAAAATGCCCAAAAAGCCCAAGGGGGCTAAATGGGCCGATTCACCGCGAATTACAGATCGTGTTT
>JABDRK010000228.1 GCA_013041785.1 Eudoraea sp. | reverse complement strand
TCTTCAACTTCCTTTTTCCGTAGTTTCAAAATTACGCATAAACCACAAAAGCCTTTACTAAATAAAAGTGAATATTCTTAAGTTTGCAGGTAAAGTAAAAACGCATGAGCAAAACAAATATTATTACCGACAAATCCCTGGATTTCTTCGAACGTTACCTGAACAATGCTTCCCCCACAGGCTACGAGTGGGAGGGACAAAAAATCTGGATGGATTACCTCAAACCGTATGTAGACACATTTATAACAGACACCTATGGCACGGCAGTAGGTGTGATTAACCCGGAAGCGGACTACAAGGTGGTTATTGAGGGGCATTCTGATGAGATTTCCTGGTACGTCAATTATATTACGGACGAAGGAATTATCTACGTGATCCGCAACGGCGGCAGTGACCATCAGATCGCGCCCTCCAAATGGGTCAATATTCACACCAAAAAAGGAATGGTCAAAGGCCTTTTTGGCTGGCCGGCCATACACACCCGGGACCGTAGCAAGGAGGAACCGCCAAAATTGGACAACATTTTTATTGATATTGGAGCAAAAGACAAAGCGGAAGTTGAAGCTATGGGGGTCCATGTAGGCTGCGTAATTACTTATCCGGACGAATTCCAGGTCCTCAACAAAAATAAATTTGTATGCAGAGCCATTGATAACCGTGCCGGTGGGTTTATGATTGCAGAGGTAGCCCGTCTCCTGCATGAAAACAAAATAAAGCTCCCTTTTGGATTGTACATCACGAATTCTGTACAGGAGGAGATCGGCTTGCGCGGTGCCGAGATGATAACACAGTCCCTGAAACCCAATGCGGCGATCATTACCGATGTATGCCACGATACCACTACTCCTATGATCAATAAGAAGAAAGAAGGGCATACAGAAATTGGTGCGGGTCCTGTGGTTTCATACGCACCTGCGGTGCAGAACAAGCTACGGGAACGGATCATTGAAACAGCAGAAGCCAGGGAAATCCCCTTCCAGCGATTGGCCGCCTCGCGCTCTACGGGTACGGATACGGATGCCTTTGCCTACAGCAATGGAGGTGTGGCTTCGGCATTGATCTCCCTACCCCTGAGGTATATGCATACCACCGTGGAGATGGTGCAGCGGGAGGATGTGGAAAATGTAATCCGACTGATCTATGAGACCCTCTTGACCATTAAGCCAGGAGAAACGTTCAGTTATTTCGACTAAACCCTCGAAAATGACTCCCAAATTTGAATACTGGAAAGACCGATACAGGATGGAGGAGTATGTGGACATATTGGATGATAAAGGGCAAAAAACCGGAAAAGTTGTTACAAAAAAGGAAGCCCATAAAAGTGGACTTTTTCACCCCACAGTACATATCTGGTTTTTTACCCGTGATGGCCGTATACTCCTCCAGCAAAGGGGGGAAAACAAAGAAACCTTTCCCCTGCTCTGGGACGTTTCGGTGGCAGGGCATATATCGGCCGGAGAGGAAGTCCTCGATGCCGCCTTACGGGAAATCGAAGAAGAGATCGGGCTTGAACTAAATGCAGATCAGCTAATCCCCTTAGGACAATTTAAATCTGTTCAGGAGCACCGGGAAGATCTTGTTGATAAGGAATTTCACAATAGCTTTCTCTGCCAGCTCGAGGTCCCGTTTTCAGCGCTGCGCAAACAGGACAGTGAAGTGATGGCCTTAAAATTAATACCACTGACCACTTTTGCGGAAGAAGTTTGGGGGCTTGCACGTCCCGAAGTCTACGTGCCGCACGAAGCCTCATATTTTAAGGCAGTAATACAGGGAATACAGGCCCGTTTACAGGATGTTTCCGGTGAAGGACTCCGGTTGGTCTAAAGGATAGGAAGTCTGAGAACCTGCCTGCATATCCTTAACCACAAATACCCCGTTTTCCAATTCCTGTGCCCCGATCAGGATCACATAGGGCACGTTGCGGTTATTCGCATATTTCATTTGCTTCTGCATCTTGCTGTTCTGGGGATACAGTTCGGTCTTTAACCCAAGTTTACGCAATTGTTTGATCAGCTTTAAGGCAACCAAGGCCTCCTGCTCCCCAAAGTTAATACACAAGATATCCAAAGGCTGGTCCAGCTCCTCAGGAAACAAGCCCAGTTCCTCCATTACCAGGTAGATCCGGTCTAAACCAAAAGAAATGCCCACCCCGCTAACGTCTTTCAGTCCAAAGATCCCGGTAAGGTCGTCATAGCGACCCCCACCACCTATTGAACCCATGGAAACTCCTTCCGGCGCTGCAACTTCCATTATAGCACCGGTGTAGTAATTCAGTCCTCTGGCCAGGGTAACATCAATCTCCAGACGTATTCCTTCCAAGCCCAATTCAGCCATGGTGTCCAGGATAAACTTCAATTCCCCAATCCCTTCCATACCGACTTCACTTTCTGCCAGGAACAGGCTTAACTGCCCAAGCTGGTCTTTTGAGTTCCCCGTCATAGTAAACAGTGGCC
>JABDRK010000196.1 GCA_013041785.1 Eudoraea sp. | reverse complement strand
GTACTCGGCAAGTGTATGGTTTTTGAAATAAAATGGCTTCATAACCAAGGCAAGGATAATAACCAATATAAACAATAGGTTATTGATATTTTGAAACATAAAATCAGCGGCCTGTCCAAGCAAATCCTCATCCACAAGAGGATTATCAGTTGGGTTTCCTATTGTCTGGGTAAGGGGGTTAAAATCGACCAACCATCGTATAAAAATAAATAGCAGGGTGGTCAGGAGAAAAAAGGAGATAGGCTTGTAATAACGTTTGCGTTTACCTGATAAATAGTCCCGGAACAACCGGCCCGGATTAACGAGCAGCATCTTTAATGTAAGGGGAAGCGGGGCGCTCAGGGAGAATAACTGGTCGGCAAGATCCTGGAATGTTTCCCTGAAAGTCACTTTTTGAACAGCCGTCCTTTGACCACAAAAGGGACAATAATTATTATCGGATGGCTGATCACAATTATGACAATATGTTTGATTTTTAGCATTCAATTATTTTCCAATTCTATCATCATTCTGTTTTACGAAAGCCGTCCATCCGGTATAGGATTTTGACCCCTGGGGTTTTCCGGCATTATAGAAATGGCATACCGCAGCAGCCAGGCCATCTGTGCTGTCTAAATTTTTGGGAAGGGTTTTTAGTTTTAAGGTGGTTTGCAGCATTTTGGCCACCTGTTCCTTGCTGGCATTACCATTTCCTGTAATGGCCATTTTTATCTTTTTGGGCAGGTATTCCGTGATGGGGACCTGCCTGGAGAGTCCGGCTGCCATCGCCACGCCTTGAGCCCTGCCGAGCTTGAGCATGGATTGGACATTCTTGCCAAAAAAAGGGGCTTCAATGGCAATCTCATCGGGGTGGTAGGTATCGATCAGCTCCAGGGTTCGATCAAAAATCACCTTGAGTTTGGTATACGGGTCCGCGTATTTTTTCAACATCAGTTCATTCATTTGAACAAACTCCATTTGCTTTCCTACCACTTTAATGATACCAAATCCCATCACCGTAGTTCCGGGATCTATCCCCAATATGATTTTCTCTGTGTTCAAATCAATGCTCTGTTTGTATGATTAACGGGATCCTGAATTTGGCATTTACCGGTATCCCTCGCTTTAGTCCAGGTTGCGGCATTGGTAGCGCCTTAAGACTTTGGGTCAATACGCCCTCAAATTCCGGGATCTGCAGCGCTACTTTTTCATGTTGCTCAATATCCAGAACTTTAATCTCCCCTTCATGGGTAACTAAAAAATCCAGGTAGAGCGTATCCTGCACAACCGTGTCGAGGACAAATTCGAAATCCTTCAGGGTTTGGGTAAAATGCTCCAGCAGGGTGCTTTCAAAACACTGCTTTTGCTCCTGTTTCCCACTCATTTCATCACAATTGCCAAAAAGCGGATACTGGTCCAGTTCTTCCCAATCTATACTTTGCATTTCCAAATCCACCAACCTTCTGGTTTTGGTGTCGCTTGGGGCGAACCAATCACAGGATATCATAAGAAAAAAGCACAGGAAACATCCCAGGGCGCGCATACATCACATATTCGATCACGGAAATTACGACATTTTAGGTAATTGGCCCGGATAGATTGAGGTGTCAGCACTGTTACAGGTGTAACAATTCCTGCTTATCTTCGTCAAACAGAAAATAAGCTGTATGGACATTTTTTTACTGGTGTTGGGTTTTCTCCTTATGCTCATTGGGGTTTTTGGAAGCTTTTTGCCGGTATTACCAGGCCCTCCCTTTAGTTGGCTTGGTCTGCTTCTACTGGTTTTAACCAATGCCGTACCTAACGATTGGTGGTTTCTGGGAATCACTTTGGCAATCGCGTTGTTCGTATTCGCTATGGACTATGTAATTCCTGCCGTGGGCACCCGAAAATTCGGAGGTAGCAGGGCAGGCATGATCGGGACAACCATTGGCTTAGTTGTTGCCATCATATTCCCCATACTCGGGATTTTCGGTATTGTGATCTGGCCGTTTGTCGGCGCACTTATCGGAGAATTGATTAATAAAGCAGATCAGAAAACGGCTTTAAAAGCAGCATTTGGTTCCTTTATTGGTTTTCTAACCGGAACCTTTTTAAAATTCCTGGTCGCCATTATTTACCTGGGGCTATTTATCTCCAAAACCTGGGATCACCGGGCGGCCCTGTTTCCATTTTTTGAGTAGCCTATTCTTCCAGCCAACTTACTTTTTCACGGACAGGTTGACGTACCCCTTCGGGCAATTCAGCATCCGAATACCCCATATAAAAGAATCCCAGGCAACGTTCGCCGGGCGATAGCTCAAAAAACCGGTGCATCTGTGCTATGATCCCGGGAGAACTCCAGTAGCTCCCGATTCCCATTTCAGTACAGCACAACCACATGTTTTGAACGGCCATAGCCGTGGCTGCTATTTCTTCCCATTCAGGGAGCAATTCCCCGGGATCACGCTGCATACAGATGGCAATCACTGCAGCGGCTTTTTTAGGATTCTCCCTTAGCTTTCTTAGCTTTATTTGTTTGGGCTGAGCTTCGGTTTCCTCATAAACCTTTGCCATGAATTCTCCTAGCCTGTCACGGGCATCACCCAGGACGACCTTAAATCGCCAGGGTTCTGTGTTTTTGTGGGTAGGTGCCCA
>JABDRK010000194.1 GCA_013041785.1 Eudoraea sp. | reverse complement strand
ATTCAACGATTTGAAACCCCGTTGCAGCAAACTTCTGCAGGCCGGTCTGAGCGCTGAGATTGTTTAGGCCATTGATCCTACTCAACCCATTTTATTTTGTAGCCAAACTTCCCGGGCTCCGGGGGCTATCCACCCGTATGCTTTGATCAGTCTTAGTGAGTCGGCTTCCTGATTTATCAATTCCCAATATAGAAACATAAATTTATTGGCAAGCTTGAAAAATATAATTTGGTAGGAATATTTGGGATTAGCCTGATGTTTTCCTTTGGACAGCAAACAAAGCAACTGGATGAAAAAGAACCGGATACTGCGACGCTGATTTTTAAAACATAGCCTTTAAAAGCGTATGCTTTTTACTTCGTTTTTTGGTTCTTAAAGTGGCTTCATTTTCATAATTTTATGGGGCCTAACCAAAATCCATTATGAGGAGTTACACACGTACCTCGCCATGGAGTGTTTTGACTTGTTTCCTGCTTTTCTGCCTGATCTTTTTGCAAGGCTGCCTGGAAAACACTCCTCCCGAAAAGAATCTTAATACGGATGCAATCCGGATAAACCAGGTAGGTTACTATCCGCAGTCCTCTAAAAAGGCGATTGTAGTTGACCCGGGTAAAGCCACGAATTTTGAAATTGTTGAAGTTTCCAAAATGGAAACCGTATTAACGGGTGATCTTTCGAAATCGCTTAGCTGGGACCTAGCCGGCGAAACGGTTAAAGTAGCCGATTTCAGTGGGTTGCAGGAATCGGGGTCTTATAAGGTCTATGTGGAAGGGATTGGCTATTCCCATCCTTTTGAGATTGAATCCGCGGTTTTGAATGACGCACTCAAGGCAGCGATAAAAGGGCAGTACTACCAGAGAGCCGGTATGGGCCTGGAGCAGGCTTTTGCTGATAAATGGGAGCGAGCTTTAGGACATCCTGATGATTCTGTTTTGTTTCATCCATCCACCGGAAAATCAGGATTCACCTCTGCTCCAAAAGGCTGGTACGATGCTGGAGACTATGGGAAATACGTTGTGAATGGCGCATTTTCACTTGGACAAATGATGAGCTATTATGAGCAGTATCCTGATAATATCGCAGATGGGGATTTGAATATTCCGGAAAGCGGGAATGGCGTTTCAGATTTGCTTGATGAATTTAAATATGAGCTGGATTGGCTATTGACCATGCAGGATGAAGATGGAGGGGTCTTCTTTAAACTGACTACCAAAGGTTTCGCAGGGATGGTGATGCCGGAAGAAGCTGTGAAACCACGTTATATTATTGGCAAGGGTACAGCTCCTACCCTGGATTTTGCAGCTGTTTTGGCAAAAGCGGCCAGAATATTTGCGGATGTTGATCCGACCTATGCACAAACCTGTCTGGAAGCCGCTGAAAATGCCTGGGCCTGGGCTAAAAATAATGACGCTTTAATTTACAGGAACCCGGAGGATATAAGTACTGGTGAATATGGAGACTCGAACTTTACCCAGGAATTTTATTGGGCTGCAGCTGAGCTTTTTGTTACAACCAATTCAGAGACATACGAGGAATACCTGAAGACTATAAATATCGATTTTACATTTACACCGGGTGAAAGCTGGGCCAATTTCATGCACTATATTGGAGCTATCGCATTGCTGGAAAATCTTGAGGAAAACCCCATAAAAGAGCAGTTGCAACAGGCTATTTTAAAGGAGGCCGATAGGTTGGTAAAAATGTCCAAATCAAATGCCTATTTTCAGCCTGTAGCAGATTTTCAATGGGGATCTAATAGCGATGTTTTGAACACGGCGATGATCATTGCTCAAGCC
The DNA here is from genome assembly GCA_013041785.1 of Eudoraea sp. Lineage (GTDB taxonomy): Bacteria > Bacteroidota > Bacteroidia > Flavobacteriales > Flavobacteriaceae > Lentiprolixibacter. The sequence goes on along the minus strand of JABDRK010000194.1, from coordinate 3,047 downwards.
TATCGAATAAAACCTGATCCCAGCTACCTCAATTCCGTTCAGGAAATCACGGATTATATTTTTGGAAAGAATGCCACGGGTTATTGTTTTTTGACGGGATTTGGCACTAAAACACCGCAATTTATACATCACCGGCCTAGCAGCGCTGATGGTGTTTCAGAACCTGTTCCTGGTTTACTGTCAGGAGGGCCTAATAGCCACCAGCAGGATAAACATGAAGTAGATTATCCCGAAAATGCTGCGCCAATGAAGTCCTGGATGGATATGGAACCCAGTTTTGCCAGTAATGAGGTTTGCCTGAACTGGAACTCGGCCGCAGTTTATGTGCTGGGCTTCCTGGAGGCCGAAACAGCCTTAAAGTAATAGTAATTAAAGCGAACGTATAGCCTTATGGGTAAAATTAAGATAGGTGAAAAAATAGGCTATGCGCTAGGGGATGGTGCAGCGAATATTGCCTGGAGGGGAGTAGCCACCTTTCTATTCATATTCTATACCGATGTATTTGGATTAAGTCCGGTAACTGTAGGGGTTCTAATGCTGGTGGCCCGTTTTAGCGATGGGATCAGTGATGTGCTGATGGGCATAATTGGCGACCGAACTTCCTCCAGATACGGAAAATTTCGGCCCTGGATCTTATGGACTGCCTTACCACTTGCAGTTATTCTTTCTTTGCTATTTACCAGTCCTGAATTAAGCTCTACCGGAAAAATTGTCTATGCCTATATAACCTATATATTTTTTACACTGATCTACACAGCCAACAACATTCCTTATGGTGCGCTTATGGCAGTTATGACCGGCGATGACAAGGAAAGAACCAGCTTGGGTTCTTATAGAATGGTTGGCGCTTTTGCCGGTGGGATGCTGGTTCAGGGAGCACTGCTATTCTTGGTGGCCTATTTTGGCAATGTAGACCCGAATTTGGAAGTGAGCCAATTGGATCAATCGGAATATCGCGTGGTAGTTTCTGCTCCGGAATCAGTTGAGAATGTCAATATTAAGACCAAGGATGGAATTGCCTTGTTTACCTGGGATGATAAAGAGCGGATTCCGGAAGAAAACGTCCCGACTCCTGGTAAGAGTTTCTCCATAGAACAAGGAAAACGATATGCATTTAGGGTTTCAGGGGAAACGGATTTAACCAAAAGTGATTTTACGATTATTGATCAAAAACGGGGATATAGTAATTCCATGTACCTGATGTCTGCATTCCTGGCCCTCTTTATGTTCATCACCTTTTATACCACAAAAGAAAGAATTCAACCCCCTAAATCTCAGAAGAACAATTTAAAGAAAGACTTCAAAGATCTCATTACAAACAAACCCTGGTTGGTCTTGCTGGTAATCGGCCTGTTATACAATATTTACAATTCCATAAAGCAAGGCATTACTATCATATATTTCACCCATTATTTGAATAACCAGTTGTTAGCAGCCTCCTTTCTGATTGGATTAATGTTGGCTTCCATAGTCGGTGCGATGATTACATCGCCCCTGGGCAAGAAATTAGGCAAACGTAATTTATTCATCTATGCATTGATCTTTTCCGGGGCCATTAATGCTTTGCTTGTATTTTGCGGGCCAAACGATATTGAGGCCATATTTTCAATCGGAATAATTTCGGAAATGGCCGCAGCAATTTTCCCCACGCTATTTTTTGCCATGCTGGGTGATGCAGCCGATTATTCTGAATTCAAAAATGGACGAAGAGCAACAGGGCTAATATATTCTGCAGGTTCATTTGCAACCAAATTTGGAGGTGGCATCGCGGGTGCAATAATCGGGTTTATATTGGGGGCCTTTAACTACAACGGACAAGATTTGACTTCCATACAGGGAGCCATTCCGGGAATTATTATGCTGATGAGCTGGATACCGGCTATTATAACTTTAATTGCTGCTGGGCTTATGTTTATGTATCCGCTTAACCAGGGCAAGATGGATGAGATTACCCTGGAATTGAATGCCAGAAGATTGCGCGAGTAATTAACCACATATAAAGGATACAAATTCGGCCAGTATGAAATACGGATATTTTGACGACGACAACAGAGAGTACGTAATTACCGATCCCAAAACCCCATATCCCTGGATTAATTACCTGGGGAACCAGGATTTTTTCTCCCTGATATCCAATACCGGAGGAGGATACTCCTTTTATAAGGATGCCAAATTCAGGAGGTTAACCAGGTACCGATACAACAATGTACCCCTGGATGATGGAGGCAAGTACTTTTATATAAAAGACGGGGATACTATTTGGTCACCGGGTTGGAAACCCGTGAAAACTCCTTTGGATTTATACGAATGCCGGCATGGCATGGGCTATACCAAGTTTAGGGCGGCTAAGGATGGAATTGAAGCCAACCTGCTGCATTTTGTGCCCCTGGATTACCTGGGAGAAGTTCAGCAGCTAAGTCTTAAAAACACGAGCACCAATTCCAAAAAGGTACAAGTGTTTTCTTTTTTAGAGTGGTGCCTATGGAATGCCGAAGACGATATGACCAATTTCCAGCGCAATTTTTCCACCGGAGAGGTTGAGGTTGAGGATGCGGTAATTTATCATAAGACCGAATTTAAAGAGCGAAGGAATCACTATGCATTCTATTCGGTAAATACACCTGTTAGCGGTTTTGATACAGACAGGGATGCCTTCCTTGGGATGTACAATGGCTTTGACAGGCCGGATGCTGTGTTTGAAGGTAAATCCAGGAATTCTATTGCTCATGGGTGGTCGCCTATTGCCTCTCACTGCATTGACATAGAACTGCAATCCGGTGAACAACGCGATTTTATCTTCGTTTTGGGATATGTTGAGGTAGATAAGGAGGAGAAGTGGGAGAGCAAATCAGTCATCAACAAAAAACCGGCAAAGGCCATGATGGCACCTTTCGACTCGGTTAGCAAGGTAGATCAGGCATTTGCCAAACTGAAGGGATATTGGGATGCGTTGCTTGGAAAAATACAGCTACAATCTGGAGATGAACGTCTGGATCGCATGGTTAACATCTGGAATCAGTACCAGTGTATGGTTACCTTTAATATGT
>JABDRK010000078.1 GCA_013041785.1 Eudoraea sp. | reverse complement strand
TGCCGGAACAGGTAAATATTGACTATGGGGAAACACATCTTGCCTTTGGAAAAGAGTATATTATTCCCAAGCCTTTTGACCCAAGACTTATCGCGGAAATTCCCGCTGCGGTAGCAAAAGCAGCCATTGACAGTGGGGTTGCTCAGGCAAATATTTCCGATTGGGAAGAATATAAAGAAGCCCTGCTTTCACGTTCCGGTGACGATAATAAGGTAATACGATTACTCATGAACCGCGCCAAGGCCAATCCTAAAAAGATTGTTTTTGCTGAGGCTAACCATCTGGATGTACTCAAGGCTGCACAGATCTCGTACGAAGAGGGTTTGGCAATCCCTATTCTTCTGGGAAACCGGGAAGTAATCGAAGAATTAAAAAAAGAACTGGAGTTTGATGCAGATATCACCATAATTGACCCCAAAGACCCCTCCAGTGAAGCCACACGGGAAGTTTATGCACAGCGGTTTTTTGAAGGCCGAAAAAGAGATGGCGTTACCCACTACGGAGCGCGGACCAAAATGCGGGAACGCAACTATTTTGGGTCCATGATGGTACTTGAAGGAGATGCAGATGGCATGATTACCGGGCATTCACGGGCCTATAACAATGTAATCCGACCCGTTTTTGAAGTAATTGGCCGTGCTGCTGATGTTTCCAGGGCAGCTACAGCCCATATAATGATCACGAACCGGGGCCCGCTCATTCTGGCCGATACGTCCATCAATATTGAACCCAATGCGGAAGAGTTGGCAGCAATTACACGAATGACGGCTAACCTCGGGAAAGCTTTTGGCTTTGATCCTGTGCTGGCCCTCTTGTCTTATTCCAATTTTGGCGCTTCAATCCATCCGCATGCCAAGAAAGTGAGGGATGCAGTAGAGCTTTTGCATCAAAATAACCCGGAATTGATTGTTGATGGGGAAATTCAAACTGATTTTGCGCTCAACAGAGAACTCAGGCAAAGGCAATTTCCATTTTCCAACCTGGCCAGGAACCGCGTGAATACCCTCATATTTCCAAACCTTGAATCGGCCAACATAACTTATAAACTCCTTAAAGAATTGCATGCATCCAGCTCCATAGGGCCTATTATGCTTGGTCTTCGCAGGGCGGTTCACGTACTGCAACTTGGTTCCAGTGTACAGGAGATGGTAAATATGACTGCCGTGGCGGTAATTGATGCACAGGAAAGGGAAAAGCTCAAAACGGCCAGGGAAACGGAAAACAAAAAGCAAACCTAATAACCCAAAGAACCCCGATAAGATGATAGACCACCTGAATGGCCGGATGGTAGAGAAGCACCCCACACACCTTGTGGTGGAATGTACAGGGGTGGGATATTTTGTAAACATTTCCCTCAACACCTTTGCTAAGATTCCGGATGCTGAAAGTATCCGTATTTATACTCATTTGCAGGTTAAGGAAGACTCGCATACCCTCTTTGGTTTCGCAGATAAAATGGAGCGGGAGATTTTTCGCCTGCTGATATCGGTATCAGGCATAGGTTCCAGTACGGCCAGGACCATGCTTTCATCAATGAGCCCTGAACAGGTAAGGGATGCTATAGCCTCTGGTGACGTTGGGATTATCCAGTCTATCAAGGGCATAGGAGCCAAAACGGCGCAGCGGGTTATTTTGGACCTAAAAGACAAAATTTTAAAAATCTACAATCTCGAAGAAGTTTCCTCAGATTCAAACAATACAAATAGAGAAGAAGCGTTATCAGCTTTAGAGGTTCTCGGCTTTATCCGAAAGCAGTCTGAAAAGGCTGTAGACAAGGTCTTAAAGACGGATCCTTCTCTCAGCGCAGAGGACATTATAAAACAGGCGCTGAAAAATTTGTAACTAGTTTGGAAAAAGGGGCGTTTTCAATTCTTAAATCCTATTCATTTAAGATTGCTTTCCTGTTTATGTTATTTCTGGGAGGTGCCAATATGGCTACTGCTCAGGAAGAACAACCGGCGGATACGGTACAGACGGGCGTGGCACTGGGCCGTATACTCCTGAAAAACCCGGAGAGTATAGTGTCCAAGTATACTTATGACCCCAAACTTGACCGGTATATCTACACAGAAAGTGTAGGCGACTTCGATATCAACTATCCGGTAATCCTTACGCCTCAGCAGTATTTGGAATTGATAAGGAAGGAAGGCATGAAATCCTATTTCAAGGATAAAATAGATGCCTTTTCCGGAAAGAAAGCCGGAAGCGAGGAAGCCCGGAAGAATCTGCTGCCCAATTTTTACGTTAACTACAGTTTTTTTGAATCCGTTTTTGGCGGAAATACCATAGAAGTGATCCCGCAGGGTTCTGTTGCCATGGACCTGGGGGTAATTTGGCAAAAAAATGACAATCCTGCCCTTTCTCCCAGAAACCGAACCAACCTTTCCTTTGATTTTGACCAACGCATCAGCTTGAGTATGCTGGGGAAAATCGGTGAAAGGCTACAGGTAACGGCTAACTACGACACTGAGGCAACCTTTGATTTTCAAAATCTTGTAAAGCTGGACTATACCCCAACTGAAGACGATATAATTCGCAAGATTGAGATCGGTAATGTGAACCTGCCCCTTAACAGTTCCCTGATCTCCGGCGCCCAAAGTCTTTTTGGGGTAAAGACCCAGCTGCAATTTGGCAAGACTACCGTAACCGCAGTTTTCTCTGAACAGCGTTCTCAGAACAATACCGTGGTGGCACAGGGAGGAGGAACCCTGAACGAGTTTGAACTTACTGCCCTGGACTATGATGAGGACCGGCACTTTTTCCTTTCTCAGTTTTTCAGAGACCAATACGATACTGCCCTGGAATCTTATCCCTTTATCCGAAGTCAGGTACAAATCACACGACTCGAGGTTTGGGTCACAAACAGAAGTCAGCAAACCCTAAATGTGCGAAACCTGGTTGCTTTGCAGGATTTGGGTGAACCCATCAAAGAAAAGACACGGATAGGAATTGCCAACGGGGAACCTGCCGGGTTCTTTAATATTTTAGCTGCCAATCCGGATTTACCCCGCAATGAAGCTAACGATTTTGATCCGGCCCTTATCGGGAGCGGGGGAATCCTCACTGAAGAAATTCGGGATATCGCCACCGTGGATGATGGCTTTTCAATTGCCACGGGATACCAGATCAATCAGGGGTTTGATTATGCGATTTTGGAAAACGCCAGAAAACTGGAACAGGGACGGGATTATAATTTCAATTCACAGCTTGGATATATCTCCCTCAATCAACGCTTGAGCAATGACGAAGTACTGGCGGTTGCCTTTCAGTATACCTATAGCGGGGAAGTCTACCAGGTTGGGGAATTTGCCAATGGCGGAATCGATGCAACTACCGTGTCTGGGGGAGTAACCCCTGAAATCAGCAACAATACCCTGGTGCTGAAACTTTTGAAAAGCAATATTACCAATGTCAATGATCCCATCTGGGACCTGATGATGAAGAATATCTATGCCACAGGTGCTTTTCAGCTTAGTCAGGACGATTTTAAGTTCAATATCCTCTATTCTGATCCTACACCAAGGAACTATATTACACCGGTAGATCCCAACGATGGATGGCCCACTGTTCCCAAGCCCCTGGAAGATCGCATCCTGCTTGATGTCTTTAACCTGGACCGCTTAAACGTGTATAACGACCTGCAACCCGGTGGGGACGGTTTTTTCGATTTTGTTCCGGGGATTACCGTGAATACGCAGGGGGGACAAATCATCTTTACCAAAGTGGAGCCTTTCGGAGAGTATCTTTTTGATGTACTTGGCGGCGGGACCTATGATGTGGAAAACGATCAGGGATACAACACCAACCAGCAGAAATACGTATTCCGAAACATGTATGCCCAGACCAAGGCAGCTTCCCTGGAGGATGCCGAGAAGAACAGGTTCAGGTTAAAGGGGCGATACAAATCAGAAGGTTCGGGAGGGATACCCATTGGTGCATTCAATGTGCCCCGGGGTTCCGTACGGGTAACAGCAGGGGGAAGACAGCTACAGGAAGGCATAGATTATACCGTGAACTATCAGGCCGGAACGGTGCAGATCCTTGACCCCAGCCTGCAGGCTTCCAATACGCCTATCAATATTTCTGTGGAAAACAATGCTGTTTTCGGGCAACAGACAAGAAGGTTTACCGGGGTAAATGTGGAGCACCAGTTTAACGAAAACTTTGTACTCGGGGCTACATTGCTGAACCTGAATGAACGACCGCTTACGCAGAAGTCTAACTTTGGAATTGAACCTGTAAATAATACCATTTTCGGCCTTAACGGAAATTTCTCAACCGAAATGCCCTTTTTAACCCGTTTAGCGAATAAACTGCCCAATATAGACACAGATGTACCCTCCAATCTTTCCGTACGCGGTGAGGTAGCCTTTTTAAGGCCCAATTCTCCAAAAAATGCCGACTTCAGAGGGGAGACAACTACCTATTTGGATGATTTTGAAGGAGCTCAGGCCCTGATCGATATCCGGTCTTCCCTGGGATGGTCACTGGCCAGTACCCCTGAAGAATTCAAGGTGGATGGGGAAGATGACATTGAAACCGGGTATGAGCGGGCAAAAATGGCCTGGTATACCATCGACCCGATTTTCTATACGAACCAAAGGCCGGCTTCGGTATCCGACAATGATATCAGTACCAATGCCACGAGGCGTGTTTTTATTGATGAGGTATTTCCTCAGGTGGATGTAGCCCAGGGCCAAACCACGGTCCAGAATACCCTGGATCTGGTTTACTACCCCAATCAAAGAGGACCGTATAATGCCAATAACAACTTTGCGGCCCTGACTCCGGATCAGAAATGGGCAGGAATTATGCGTTCCCTGAGCAGCACCAATTTCGAGCAATCCAATGTGGAATTTGTGCAATTCTGGGTACTGGATCCCTATGTTGACGGGGTGGCCACCGGTCCCGGTGAATTGGTGATCAATCTGGGAAATATTTCTGAAGACATCCTGGAAGATGGCCGGAAGCAATATGAAAACGGTTTGCCCGGGGTGAACAGTAATGACCTCACAACCTCAACGGTTTGGGGTAGGGTGCCCTCCACGCAATCTCTGGTCTACGCTTTTGATGCGGATGAAACCAATAGGGGATTACAGGATATCGGATATGACGGGCTGGAGGATGCAGATGAAGCCGCACAGGGATATACCGGTCCGCCCGAAGATCCTGCACTAGACAATTATCAGTACTATCTCAACCGTGAAGGGGGTATCCTTGAGCGCTATTTTGATTTCAATAATCCCGACGGGAATTCGCCTGTAACGGTTACCGATACCAACAGGGGTTCAACTACCCTGCCGGATGTGGAAGACGTAGACCGGGATTTGACCATGAATACGATTAACAGCTATTACGAATATCGTATCCCAATCGCTCCGAATACGACCATTAACGACCAGTATGTGACCGATATTAAAGAAGGCACCACTCCAAATCTTCCCAACGGTTCCCAATTGAACCGCAGGTGGATCCAATATAAGATCCCCCTGAGTGATTTTACGGATGCCGTGGGTGGAATTTCCGATTTTAGGTCCATTAGCTTTATGCGTATGTACC
>JABDRK010000137.1 GCA_013041785.1 Eudoraea sp. | reverse complement strand
ATTCAAGACACTTGACACGGCTCAGAAACACCTGGATGGGGGAGCTAAGAAAGTATTGATCTCCGCGCCATCAGCAGACGCTCCAATGTTTGTTATGGGGGTAAACCACAAGGATATCAAAGCCTCGGATAACATCTTGTCTAATGCATCCTGTACAACAAACTGCCTGGCGCCTCTAGCCAAGGTACTCAACGATAATTTCGGCATCGAAGAGGGCCTTATGACTACTGTGCATGCCACAACCGCTACACAATTCACCGTTGATAGTCCTTCCCGAAAGGATTTTCGTGGGGGCCGTAGTGCCATGTTGAATATCATTCCAGCATCCACAGGTGCTGCGAAAGCGGTAACCAAGGTTATCCCCTCGCTGGTAGGCAAATTGACCGGGATGGCATTTCGGGTTCCAACTGCTGATGTATCTGTTGTAGACCTGACTGTGCGTCTTGAAAAAGAAACCTCCTATGAGGAAATCAAAAAGGTGTTCAAAGCCGCTTCCGAAGGGGAATTAAAAGGAATTTTGGGCTATACTGAAGAAGGTGTGGTTTCCCAGGATTTCATTGGCGATCCCAGGACCAGTATTTTTGATGCCGGTGCAGGAATTGAGCTCAACTCTAAATTTTTCAAGTTGATTTCCTGGTATGATAATGAAGCAGGATATTCCCATAAGCTTCTGGATTTGGCAGAATACGTAGCCAGTCTGTAACCATACATATTTATGATATGAGGAATTCCTTAAGATAGACACGCGTTTGTTTATTTTAAGGAATTCTTTTTAAATACCTAACTGATTATGATACTCATTGTTGATAGTGGTGCCACGAAGTCTGACTGGATTGCCCTGGACGGGAATACCGGTAAGGAATTATTCATTACCCAGACGCTTGGCTTAAGCCCTGAGGTATTGACCCGGGAAGTCATTGAAGACCGGCTTGCCAATAATTTTGAACTGGCCAAGAACAGGGAAAAGGTGTCTCGCCTGCATTTTTATGGTGCAGGATGTGGAACCGAACGCATGAAGACTTTCTTAAGGGAAATATTCAGTCAATATTTTCCGAATGCGGTGGCTGATGTAAAGGAAGATACCTATGCGGCTATTTACGCTACCACCAAGATAGATCATCAGGGTATCGTATGCATCCTGGGTACCGGTTCCAATTGCAGTTATTACGATGGAAGGCAGCTCTTTCAGAAAGTTACTTCCCTGGGATATATCCTCATGGATGATGGGAGTGGCAATTTTTTTGGCAGGAAGCTTATCCGTGATTACTATTTCAATAAGATGCCCCAATCCCTGGGGATCAAGTTCGCCAAGGAATATAACCTGGAAGCAGACGCAATCAAAGAAAATCTCTACAAACAACCCAATCCGAATACCTATCTGGCCACTTTTGCGAGATTTTTAATAGAAAATAAGGACCATCCATATTGCAAGGGAGTAGTAGACAAAGGCTTACAGCAGTTCGTCAATAACTATATCATGCAATTTGAACTCGCCACAAAAGTACCTATTCATTTTGTAGGCAGTATTGCCCATTTCCTTAAGGACGAACTGACAGCGGTTATTGAGCGAAACGATCTGCGTATGGGTGTAATCAGAAGGCGTCCGATAGAGGGACTGGTGGAATTCCACCAGGAGACTATGTGATCGCGATCATCGAGATCTCTACATTGACAAATTTGGGAAGGTTGGCAACTTCTACGGTCTCCCGTGCAGGGGCGGTATCCGCATCGAAATATTGGCCGTACGCTTCATTAATCTGTGCAAATTGATGCATGTCTTTCACAAAGATTGAGGTTTTAACCACCTGTTCAAATCCCATCCCGGCTTCTTCCAGGATGGCTTTCAGGTTTTTCATGCATTGGTGCGTTTCTTCCTGAATATCTCCCGATACCAACTCCCCGTTTTCCGGGTTCAACGGAATCTGTCCGGATATATATAAGGTGTTGCCGGTCATTACGGCCTGGTTGTATGGACCAATAGGGGCAGGGGCTTTGGAGGTATTGATTATCTGTTTCATAGGCGGCGCCTTTTAGGGTTTCAAAATTGATTCATGATACGTATTTACCGTCTTATCGGAGGCTGACTTCGGTTTTCCCATTTCAGGTCAGATAGTAAAGAGCTCTTAATGCCGATAAAGAAATACCAGCGTTCATAACGGCCGAAGGGCGTCCAGTTAAAGCGCATATCAAAGCTTTTTAAGTCTCGCACAATTCGGAACTGTGTAACGGTAAATCCTTTGTTTTTAAAATCATAACCGGAAGATACCCCTACTTCCCAGCGGGGAGACAAACTAACGTTTCCTGAAAACATCAGCGAGTGGTTACTAATCTCATTCTGGCGATTACTGTTGCTGTAGGTCATGGCATACTGCAGCCTCAGATCCCAGGGGATTTTGGTTCCGTAAACAGGATTTTCTATGTCATCAGATTCCCGTCCCGCGAAACCACTTTCATTAAACCGGTCGGCTTTGCCAAAAAGATCATCCGACCTACCGCCGCTTGTTGCGACATAGTTGGCACCGGAATAGGGATCCTCCTCTTCTCCTTCCCGCTCTCGCCCCTCCCTTGAAAAGTCGGCACTACTTAAGGAATAGCTGAGGTTGGCCCTAGCCGAGGTAAGTCTGAATAGCCCGCCTCCGCTATTGACATTGAAGGTATTGATACGCCGCCCGTTGTTATCAATGGCATAGGGATCCAGGTTGGCCCCGAAGTTGACCGACATTTTATTCTTGAAGAGGTTGGTACCCCCGGTAATGCTCAGGGGGCTTAATTTAAGGGAATCGGCTTCAAAATTATACCCGGTGCTCAGGTTAAAGCTGTTTAGCAGTTGCACTTTCCTTGGTTCCGCTACGGTAGAATCCCTGTCCTTTACTTTTGCTTCCAGGGTATTGGCCAGAGAGAAGGTCATGGCATTAGATTTTCCCAATCGCGGAGCCCCGTAGATTGTATTCTCAAAACGGCTGAATTGAACCGTTGCCCCGGTAGTCTCGTTCAGATATTCATCATAGTACTGTTCAAAGGAAGGTGCATAGCCGTAACTAATTGTAGGACGCATTACGTGCCTGATGGCCTGTATCTTTTTATCTTCTCCAAAAGTGAAAGTACCGTACAGTGTGGTTCCTAAACTTGCGTTGAAATTGTATTGATTATAGCGGTCAAATCCGCTAATGGTATCCCTGACCACGGTCTGCGTATCCGGATCAAAACGCTGGTTAAAAGTATCCAGCGTCCAGATATCTTCATAGGTGCCGCCCATAGTCACACTGAAAAATTTGGCCACTTTAAAATTCGTGCTGATCGGGATCCTGTGCCTGGCCCCGACTTTGGCATCTTTAAACATTTCTCCGGTCCCGAAGTTTTCAGAATCGGTACGAATACTGTTTCGTCCGTTGAGGTCGTACTGAAAATTGATATTCTGGATCAGCCCTTTTTTGATCCCATCCCTTTTGGCAAAAGGAAAAACCCGTTCCATGGCCGCCTGTAGCGTAGGAAGCGTAACATCCACCACATCGGTATTGGTGTTCTGATTGTGTGTAGCGGTAAGGCTGAGGTTCACCGATGGATAGGCAGGGAAGGTTTTGGAATACGAGATCGAAGACGAAAGGTTATTTACCTGGGTATTGGGTAAATTCTGCTGCAGCAGGGAATTCCGGTAATATTGACTACTTCCCAAATTCACCGAGGCAGAGATCCGGGAATTGGGATTGGCCTTGGCATCCTGGGAATGCGTGATTTGTATATTGTAAATGGTTCCCCTGGAGTAATCGTCAAATCCTTTCTGGCTGGTAACCTGGTTTTCAAAACGGAAATTAATATTACCCCTGAATTTATAGCGTTTGGAGTACACCGACTGTGCTCGGAAACCATAACTTCCGTTGGTATAGAGATCCCCCGTAAGGGTAAGGTCTACATAGTCATTGATAGGCAGGTAATATCCTCCATTCTGGAAGAAGTAACCCCGGTTGGGATCGTTCCCGAATGTAGGCATCATGATCCCCGCGGTTCGGCCTACCGTCAGCGGAAAATAGGCAAAGGGTAATGCAATAGGAGTAGGGACATCCACAATATACAGGTTGCTAAATCCGGCAATCACCTTTTTTTGGGAACAAACTTGGCTTTTCTAACCCGGATGTAATAGTCCGGATCTATAGTGTCTTTTGAGGTAGTCAGTTTACCTTCACTCAGGAAGTAAACAGAATCATTCTCTTTTTTTGTAATATCGGCATATACTTTCATGGCATCACTGCCCAATGACCCCAGTCCTGCCTGTTGCTCCGTTCGGGAATTAAAAATAAGGGCCCTCTGGGTATCAAAATTGAACCGTATGGAATCCGGAATCACCACATTCTCTCCTTGTTTAAAATAAGGAAGCTGCGAATAGTTTCCCAGGGAATCTTTAATTCGACCAGCATAGACTTCATTTTTGGTGTAGTCCATGATGATGATCCCCGCCTTTAGCTCGGTATCCTGATAGTAAATCTCAGCTTCGTTATAGAGGTAGATCTTTTGTTCTTTTTGGTTGATCCTCACGTAATCCTTAGCCTTGTATTGGATCTTTCCCAACAGCAGGGCTGGCTTCGCAGGTACTGTATCAGACAACACAGAATCAGTTTTAACCGTATCCTGAACCGCCTCAGGAATGGAGGGCTTTGAGGGGGATATGGTATCCTGTTCTGCCTTAATGGGGAGGGTCTTGGTGCGGTCTTCCTGAGCCCATATGGAGCAAACACCCATAATGAGAAGCCAAATAAAAAGATAAGGACGTTTGTTTGATCGCAAGGCTATAAATCCTATTTTTGTGAGGAATGGCTCGGTATTTGCAATCAAACTTACATATATTTTTTGTTCTGCTAGGGGGTCATTACCATAAATTTAACCATAGCAAAAGGGAGAAATAAGGCCTATGAATATGTTGGGGAAGTGGTTTGTGATTATTCCATTTTTGTTAGGATTTGAAATAGCTGCACCTGTCCAAAGCACGCAGTCTAATCCAATTGTAAAGGACAAGTTTGTTGTTGTTCTTGATGCCGGACATGGCGGCCATGATCCTGGAAATCTGGGAAATGGTTATCTGGAAAAAAACATTGCGCTCCGTATTGTCCTGGAAGCTGGAAAAATATTGGAGAAGAACCCAGATATTGAGGTAGTCTACACCCGAAAGGACGATACCTTTGTGGACCTGTATGTGCGCGGGGAGATTGCCAATAAAGCCAAAGCAGATCTATTTGTTTCGGTACATTGTGATGCACATTCATCAAATGCCTATGGAGCAACAACTTATGTACTAGGGCTTCATGCCAACAAACAGAATTTTGAGGTCGCAAAAAAAGAAAACTCTGTGATCTACCTGGAAGACAATTACGAATCCCGCTACGCCCAGTATGATATCAAT
>JABDRK010000114.1 GCA_013041785.1 Eudoraea sp. | reverse complement strand
CTGCCTGCTTTTTGATATAATTTCCAGGTTCCCCCAAAATGGATTAGTTGTACGATCAAGATAAAAATGATCCATCCTGTTCCGTTCATTGCAATACTTCTGTTTATTGGTATAACGCCCTAGCAGGCACTAAACTATTTATTTTTGAAACATACGCCAAAACCTTGAATGTATCTCCTGGCTTAACCAAGGTTTAACACATCCTGCATACTAAAAACTCCTTTTCTGTTTAATAACCATTCGGCCGCAATTACCGCGCCTTCAGCAAAACCTTCGCGAGAATGAGCCGTATGCTTAATCCTGATCTGATCCACCGGTCCATCGTAATCCACAATATGGGTTCCGGCATGGTCTCCGACGCGCTTTGAGGTAATCGGAATTTCGGAGGTGTTTGCTTCTCCAAGCGACCAGCCTTTATAATCCGTTTCCTTCAGGATACCCTCAGCGAGTGTAATAGCAGTTCCGCTGGGTGCATCCTGTTTTTGGGTGTGGTGAATTTCTTCAATAGACACCTGGTAATTTTTATGGGGTCCTATCATCCGGGCTAATCGACTATTCAATGCAAAGAAGAGATTCACCCCCAGGCTGAAGTTCGATGCATAAAGAAAAGAACCGTTCACTTCCTTGCAGTAATCGACAATTTCCTGATAATTTTCTAACCATCCTGTGGTACCACTCACTACGGGTATTCCTTGTTCCAACGCCAGGCGAATGTTTGAGACGGCAGCCTCCGGCGCACTAAAATCTATGGCCAGGTCAATCTGGCTAAAATCAATCTCTGTTCGGTTACCAATATCAATTTTTGCAGTAATCCGGTGTCCCCGGGCAAGGGCGATACCTTCTATCATCCGACCCATCTTTCCATACCCGAACAAACCAATCTTCATATATCAGAATTTAAGGGTTAGGGACAATCCGTAGTTCGGGTCTGAATTAATGGGATGATACTCCAGGTAGGGCCTTACATCCAGACTTAGGTTTTCATCCACATTGAACTGCCTTAAATGGGCATCGACGTTAGCATCAATGATATTAAGAGCGTACAGGGCAATCGATATAAGCAGAGCGAGATCCCGATCACGTTGATAACGCTCCTGGGCATCCTGAAGGGCTTCGTCCGAAAAGTCGGGACTCCCCGGGACAATACCACTGTTGTTTAGGTCGTAGAATTCATCATCGGTGAAGCCCGCCCTGCGGCGTTTGAACGCGTCGCGGAAGCGGTTATAGAGATCATCGTTATAAATATAGACATATACTCCTGTACCCAGGGCTGCATACACAATTGGCAATTTCCAGTATCTGCGGTTATAGATTTGACCCAGCCCGGGTAATACGGCAGAATAAAATGCGGCCTTACTTGGAGCCAGGGGATTAACCCGCCTTTTTTCCAGCTTTCCGTCAAAGACTACACCATTTTTCCTCATATCCGTTTTCAGGGAATCTACAGGGGATTGCACATTTCCTTTTTCCTGAGAAAAACAGGGGAAAGTCAGAAAGAAAATAAAAGTAGTGAGTAGGAGGGTCTTAATCACCTGTGATGAGTTTGGTCAAACGCTTGAACTCCGCTTCGGATTCAAAAGGGATGGTAATTTTCCCCTTTCCGGTTTTTGAGGTCGATAGCCCTACGTTTACGGCCAGGAAATTGCGCAAAGCCTTTACCTGGTCCTGACCGAATTCTCCGGCAGCATCTTTCGCATCAACGGCTTTTTTTCCGACTTTCGGTTTGTGGTATTCCTGCACCGCCTTTTCCGTTTCCCGAACAGACCAGTTCTGACCTACGATTTTTTCATAAATAGCAATCTGGTCTGAAGCATCCTCAATATTTACCAGTGCCCGTCCGTGTCCCATACTTATAAAACCGTCCCGTATTCCCGTTTGGATAATAGGATCCAGGCGCAATAAACGCAGGTAGTTTGTGATGGTAGATCGTTTTTTTCCAACACGTTCGCTCAGCTTTTCCTGAGTGAGGGCTATCTCTTCTATCAGGCGTTTATAGGACAAGGCGATTTCAATGGGATCCAGGTCCTGTCGCTGTATATTTTCGACCAGTGCCATTTCCAGGGTTTCCTGGTCGTTGGCAATTCGGATATAGGCAGGTATGGTCTCCAATCCAAGGCGTTTTGAAGCTCGGAATCTCCGCTCTCCTGAAACCAGTTGGAATTTGTTGAAATCTATTTTTCTTACCGTAATGGGCTGAATCACCCCTAATTCCCGGATGGAGGAGGCCAGCTCCTCAAGATTTTGATCGTTGAAATTGGACCGTGGTTGAAAGGGGTTCATTTCGATGGCATCCATATCCAGTTCCACGATATGCCCCACCAGTTTTTCGGCATTCTTGTCACTTGCAGACCGGATATCGTTTTCCGGATCTTTCAGCAGCGCAGATAAGCCCCTTCCTAGTGCCTGTTTTTTAGTCGCCCTGGCCATTATACCGTTTCTTTGTTTTTCTTAAGCAATTCGTCAGCCATATTGAGATAGTTGGCGGCCCCTTTGCTGCTAGCATCATACTTGATGATACTTTCCCCATAACTTGGGGCTTCACCCAATCTCACGTTACGCTGGATAATAGTCTCGAAAACCATATCTCCAAAATGCTTTTTAACTTCACTGACCACCTGGTTGGACAGTCTTAACCTGGAGTCATACATGGTAAGCAGCATCCCTTCAATATCCAGGTCTGGATTGTGAATTCGCTGAACACTTTTGATGGTGTTCAACAATTTGCCCAGGCCTTCCAGGGCAAAATATTCACATTGAATGGGGATAATCACTGAATCTGCTGAGGTAAGCGCATTTAGCGTCAATAATCCCAATGAAGGAGCACAATCGATCAAAATATAGTCGTATTGTTCCCTCAGGTCCGCTATCGCCTGCTTCATCATGTATTCACGTTGATCTTTATCAACCAGTTCAATTTCAATGGCCACCAAATCAATATGTGATGGAATCAGGTCTACATTGGGAGAAGAAGTTTTGATGATCGTTTCCCGGGCATCTGCCGTATGCTCCAGCATCTGGTAGGTGCCTATTTCTATTTCATCTACTTCCACACCCAGACCCGAGGTGGCATTTGCCTGTGGGTCTGCGTCGATAACGAGAACACTTTTCTCCAGTACACCCAGTGAGGCAGCCAGGTTAACTGTTGTAGTGGTTTTTCCTACGCCACCCTTTTGGTTTGCAATAGCAATAATCTTGCCCATGATCTAAAGTAAGTTAGGGTTTAAAAATACGATTATTTGCGTAGCCAGAAAATGTAATTTGTTAACACAAAGTGAATAACTTTAGGATCTTGTGTTAAAGTTTCACTTAAGCGGAAAGCTTTGAAATATAAGCCATGGCCTTAAGCCTTCATAAAGGATAAAGCAGAAACCAATTAAGAATATGGCCAGTTTATCATACTAATCTGATGAGGCCATCAGGATCTCGAGAATCCGGATAGCGGCATCGCTAATTTTGGTGCCGGGCCCAAAGACAGCTGTAGCCCCAGCCTCAAAAAGAAACTCGTAATCCTGTTTTGGGATTACCCCGCCTACAATAACCATGATGTCTTCCCGATCGTTTTTTTGCAGTTCATGCAAAACCTCTGGCACCAGGGTTTTGTGACCAGCGGCAAGGGAAGAAACACCCAAGATATGTACATCGTTTTCAACCGCTTGTCTGGCCGCTTCGGCAGGAGTTTGGAACAAGGGGCCTATATCCACATCAAATCCCAGATCAGCGTATCCCGTGGCAACCACTTTGGCCCCGCGATCGTGACCGTCCTGCCCCATCTTTGCAATCATGATTCTAGGCCTTCGGCCTTCCATTTCAGCAAATTGATCTGCCAGTTCCCTGGCCCGGTTAAAACTTTCGTCGTTTTTGATTTCTTTGGCGTACACTCCGGTAAACGATTGAATTTTAGCTTTGTAACGATCAAAGGCAAGTTCAAGGGCATCACTGATTTCTCCCAGGGTTGCTTTTGCCCGTGCAGCCTTCACTGCTAAAGCTAATAAATTTTTAGATGCCTCATTTCCGATCTTACCTTTGGATTTAGCTTTAGCAGCCAGGGTAAGCTGTTTTAAAGCTTTATCAACTTCGTCCTGGTTTCTGTTTGCTTTCAGGGTATGAATGCGGGCAATTTGTTGCCGTCTTACCTCTGCATTATCTACTTCCAGGATTTGCAGGGTTTCTTCCTCGTCTAACCGGTAGCGGTTAACGCCCACAATGATGTCTTGCCCGCTGTCTATCCGTGCCTGTTTTCTGGCTGCGGCCTGCTCGATGCGCATCTTGGGGATTCCTGCTTCTATGGCCTTGGTCATGCCGCCAAGCTCCTCCACCTCCTGTATAAGCTCCCAGGCTTTTCGGGCGAGCTGATCGGTAAGATATTCCACATAATAACTGCCTGCCCAGGGATCTACCGTTTTGGTGATCTGGGTTTCCTCTTGCAGGAACAATTGGGTATTCCTGGCGATTCGAGCAGAAAAATCTGTGGGGAGGGCAATGGCCTCGTCTAGTGCATTGGTATGCAGGCTTTGGGTACCACCGAAGGCAGCAGCGGCTGCTTCTATGGTTGTCCTCGCCACGTTGTTGAAGGGATCCTGCTCTGTCAGACTCCATCCACTGGTTTGACAATGTGTCCTTAGCGCCAGGGATTTCGGATTTTTAGGATCGAATTGCTTAACCAGTTTTGCCCAGAGCATTCTTCCGGCACGTAACTTGGCGATTTCCATGAAATGATTCATCCCAATAGCCCAGAAAAAGGACAGCCTTGGGGCGAATTGATCGATATCCAGTCCGGCACTTAATCCGGTTCGGATATACTCCAAACCATCCGCCAGGGTATAGGCAAGTTCAATATCAGCAGTTGCTCCCGCTTCCTGCATGTGGTAACCGGATATACTGATACTGTTGAATCGTGGCATATTTCGACTGGTATATTCAAAAATATCCGCAATGATCTGCATGGATGGCGCTGGGGGATAGATATACGTATTCCGTACCATGAATTCTTTTAGAATATCATTTTGAATGGTACCTGAGAGCTGTTCTGGTTTTACTCCCTGCGCTTCTGCGGCTACGATATAGAAGGCCATGATGGGCAGTACAGCACCATTCATGGTCATGGAGACAGACATTTTGTCCAGGGGAATCCCATCAAACAAAATTTTCATGTCTTCAATAGAATCAATAGCCACACCTGCCTTTCCTACATCTCCTATCACACGTTCATGATCACTATCGTAACCCCGGTGGGTGGGAAGGTCAAAGGCCACCGAAAGGCCTTTTTGACCTGCGGCAAGATTCCGGCGGTAAAAGGCATTGCTCTCCTCTGCTGTTGAAAACCCGGCATACTGCCTTATGGTCCATGGACGCCTCACATACATGGTGGAATATGGTCCTCTTAAGTTTGGTGCAATTCCGGCAGCAAAATCGAGATGATGAAGCTGAGCGAGGTCTTCCTTTGAATAACAGGGTTTTAACGCGATTTCCTCAGCGGTTTGGAATGGGGTTTGTGAATCCCGTTCCTTTTGATCGGGAGCCGGAGAATCCAGGTGCAGCTGCTGCAGGTTTCGTCTATTCATCATCAAGTCTTTCTTGTTCTTCCTTTTCTGCCAATCGTTTTTCTATAATAGGCTCAAGTACGGTCTTTCGTGATTCCTTTTTCAGGAAAGGCAATTTTTCTATGGTTTCTTTCATCCGATCTGCGGAATTCGGGTATTTATTACTTCCCACAAGGACTAATTTTCCTGAATCATAGGCCGACTGCTCCCGATCCGAACTTTCCCGAATCTTCCGCTGCAGGGTTTGGTTTTTGAGTTGTGTCAGCCATCCCCCACC
>JABDRK010000106.1 GCA_013041785.1 Eudoraea sp. | reverse complement strand
AATAAAGGGTTATCAGCTAAAATGCTGACTAATCCCCAAAACCAGATGCAATATGTGTATTTGGGCCATTACGATCAGGGAATTGCTGCCCTAGACGTATACAAAAACAACATCAAACCCAGGTACGCCGACAAGATCTGGGTATTACAGGTACAAAATACGCTCCCGAAAAGCACAGAAATTAAACAAGAGGAAGCGGCAAGTCCCATCAAGACTATGCCCGAACCTGATGCATTTTCTTTTGCTAAAATGGCCAAAGCCAGCAATATTGCTACGCGAAGCCTGGATAGCAGTGTTGATTTAAAGGCAGGATATTACCTCATCAGTGGGGTATTTGGCCAGGAATCCAATGCCAACAGGTTTGCTGCAAAGCTGACCGGGCGTTTTGCTTCCACAGGAAGTCTGCAGCATCCGGAAACCAAACTGTTTCACGTCTACCTGAATCGTTTCGACCAGGGAATGGCAGCTATCGAAGCCTATAATTCAAAATTACAGGGCCGCTACCGGGATAAAATGTGGATCCTTGAAGTGAAATCTCCCGAACAATCGGATCTTCACATGGAGGGCTCTTCAGAAAGTCTGGTCGCAAAGCAGGCTGCGCCTAAAAAGAGCAGATCTAATTTTTCAAAAGGGGCCAGCCTCAACAATGATAAATTAATGGAAAAAGCCGATCTGTATTTTGACAAAATGTGGTACGCAGAGGCTGCTGAAATATATGAGATGATCCTGGCCAAAGGGGATTCCTATTATACCTACAAAGTAATTGAGCGGGCGGCCGATTCGCATTACTTTAACACCAATATGGACCGGGCATTCTACTGGTACGATATCCTGTATCGGGAATATAAACAGGAGATGTCAGCAGACAACCTGTTTAAATATGCGCATACCCTTAAAGGCACTGGTAAATACGCAAGATCCAAGCGTTTGATGCGGTTGTACGACCGGAAAATGCGCAGTGGAGAAGCGAAGGAAATGGCCGACATGAATTCAGCCATGCCCAAGGAGGTGATTTTGGATAATATCCTGGCTTCTTCCGGTAGTTTTGAAATTAAAAACCTGGAGGTAAACTCAAAGTATTCCGATTTCGCCCCTATGTTCCACGGGGAAGACAGGCTCGTTTATGCCTCCTCTGTGGATTCGGCCTTTTTTAAAACCAGACGGTATAAATGGAACAATCAGCCCTATCTGGACCTGTATGTGGCTAAGATCAATAAGGAAAGTCAGGAGGTCAGGAATGCGACCAAATTCTCCAAGCAAATCAATACCAAGTATCACGAGGCTACGGTGACCTTCTCGCCAGACAACAATACAATGTATTTTACCCGTAACAATTACGGGAAAAAGCTGAAGCGGGACCGAAAAGGGGTAAACCACCTGAAAATCTATAGATCCACCAAAGTTGACGGAGCATGGACAGAGGCTAAGGAAGTTCCTTTCAACAGTGATGATTATTCCACCGGACATCCTGCCTTAAGCCCGGATGGGAAACAGCTGTATTTTGTTTCTGATATGCCGGGAAGTTTGGGCAAGACCGACATTTTTGTGGTTGATGTGCTGGACGACGGAAGTTTTTCCGAACCCCGGAACCTCGGACCCGAAATCAATACAGACCGCAGGGAAATGTTTCCGTTTATATCGGATAAGAAATTATACTTTTCTTCAGACGGTCATGTAGGCCTGGGTGGCCTGGATGTATTTGAGGTTTCCTACACCGAAGAAGAAGGCTTTCTGGACGTGATAAATGTAGGACAGCCGATTAACAGTAAAGTGGACGACTTCTCCTTTATAGTGGATGAAGCCAGCCAAAAAGGGTTCTTTGCCTCAAACCGAAGGGGAGGAAAAGGGGATGACGACATTTACTCTTTCCAAAGACCACTTCCGGAAGAGGCCAACGAAAATGCCATTGCAGGAGTAGTAACAGAACGTGTAACCGGAGATACCATGCCGGGGGCACTGGTAATGCTGTTGGATGAAAACAACAGGAAACTAAAGGAAATGCTGAGCGATGAGGACGGAAGTTTCATATTTGAAGACCTCGACAGCACCACTAAATATGTGATTCAAACCGTCAAGGACGAATATGAACAGCATGAAATGGTTGTGAGTACCCTTGAAAATGAACGTGTAGAGACCGCCATTGAACTGGATAAGCTGGAAAAGCTCATCACAGTTGAAGAAGGCATCCGGAAACTTAAGGTCGATATGATCTATTTCGACTTTGACAAGTCCTATATCCGAAAAGACGCCGCAGAATCCCTGGACAAACTGGTAGCCACCATGAAGGAATACCCCAGCATGGTTATCAAGATTGAATCCCATACAGATTCCAGAGGCCCAGCAGTGTATAACAAATACCTGTCTGATAGAAGGGCCAAATCAACCCGGGCCTACCTGATTGAGCAGGGGATTGATCCGAAACGCATACAAAGCGCTATTGGTTACGGGGAGGAGCGACTGCTGAATGAGTGCGATGGTACTGTGAAATGCTCGCGGGAAAAGCATCAGCTAAACAGGCGTTCGGAATTCATTGTAGTAAATATGTAACCCGTACAAAAAAGGCCTGTGCCTCGTGTGCAAGCCGTATTTGAGGGGTACACCACAGATGTACCGCATTTGACAACAAAAGCGATACTTAAGGCACGTAAAGCCTTCATGTTCAGTTATATGTAAGTAACCCAATCTGATTAAACACAACTTATGAAACATTTATTACTCATTAAAGAAATTTACGCAGAGGCCTTCCGTAATCTGGGCTCTGCAATCGTAAAAAACTACTTCAAGATTTTTACCTGGTTCTGCCTTATCAGTTTTATTATTGTGCTCTATGCCTTTATATTCAGGGTAGCCACAGGATTTGCATTTGATTAACCAAAAAACAA
>JABDRK010000091.1 GCA_013041785.1 Eudoraea sp. | reverse complement strand
TGACTCCATACTCCGGTGCCTTACGTACAAAATTCAGGCCCGCCGAAGTATTGTTGATATCGGTCAGGGCCAGGCGGGTCACCTGGTTTTCCCGGGCCAGTTGCAACAGTTCAATCTCGGAAAAGGTCCCGTAGCGAAGACTGTAGTAAGTGTGGCAGTTTAAATACATTTTATCTCTTTTTTATCTCTTTTTTATCTCTTCCCTTTTCTTTGCCCGTCCAAAGAAAAGGGAGAAAAGAAAGGACGCCTTATCTGAGGAATTTTACCCGTCAAGCGGGTAAACCGGTCTCGAAACTCCGCCATCCCGCCTTGGGCGGGACGAGTACCACCAGAGCTTTCTCGACCCTATTCTGCAGATAAGGTTAGGTTTTAATTCAACTCTTTATCATTAGCGAAGGAATCAGACTCCGTAAAGAATCGCTGAAGCCCTGGAAGCGATTTAGGAGTTTGGTTCTGGTTTTAATGCTTGCATTAAAATCGCCTATGATAAAGTGTCTTTTTCTTTGCTTCGTTTCTTTTGGACAAGCAAAAGAAATGAAGTACTATTGTTTCCGATGTGCCAGTATGATCGGAGGTTGGCCATTAAAAGGATTGGTCATCCTGCCGATGGTTTTTGCCCCCATGCCCGAAGCCCGCAACACACTCTTGTCCCCAAAACGTTTTCGGATCGCATCCATAGCCGCATACAAATTCAGGGCCTCTTCCGTATCTTCAAACAGGTTGATCTGGTAATTCCCTGAAACCAGGTGGCTGAACCGGATACCGACCAAACGAACCAGTAACCGCCTGTTGTACAGGGTTTCAAAAAGGTCAAGGATCCTGGGAATCAAAATATGGTCGGCACTGGTATAAGGGATACGCATTTGTTTGGAATACGTATTGAAATCGGAATACCGGATCTTTACCGCAATGCATGCAGTGAGTTTTTCGCCCCTGCGCAACTGGTAAGCCAGGTTCTCGGTCATGGCAATGAGGATGCCCCGGAGCTTTATCACATCAATGGTGTCCTTATCAAAAGTGCGTTCTGTAGAGATCGATTTGCGTTCAGAAAAGGGGATCACCGGAGTGTTGTCTACCCCATTGGCACGTTTCCAGATCACCCTGCCATTAGCTCCTAACACCCGCTGCATAATATCTACCGGCATCTCCTGAATGGTCTGTATTCTCCGCAATCCAAGGTTCCGTAAAGTCTGGTAGGTCTTGTCGCCCACCATGGGGATTTTTTTGATCGATAAAGGAGCGAGGAAGGGTTTTTCATACCCCAGGTCTACCTTGAGCTGATTATTGGGTTTGGCCTCATTGGTGGCGACCTTGGAAACCACCTTGTTTACCGAAAGGCCGAAGGAAATGGGAAGCCCCGTTTCCTTCATAATCCTTTTCCGAAGTTCAGAGGCGTAGCGGTAACACCCAAAAAAGCGGTCCATCCCCGAAAGGTCTGCGTAGAATTCATCTATGCTGGATTTTTCAAAAACCGGGACCTGTTCTTTAATAATGTCGGTAACCACATCCGAATGCTTGCTATAGGTCCCCGCATTTCCACGGATGACCACCGCTTCCGGGCAAAGTTCCCGGGCCATTTTCATGGGCATGCCGGAATGCACCCCGAAACCACGGGTCTCATAGCTGCAGGCGGCTACTACCCCCCTGTCGCTCGTACCCCCTACCAACAGGGGTTTATCCCGCAACTCGCTATTGATGAGTCGCTCTACGGATACAAAAAAAGTATCCAGGTCCAGATGGAGTATCGTCTTTTGCATCGCTATCCAAAAAAGGATAGCTAATATATGGATTATTTCCTAATTTATGGAATTTTTCCATTATAAATGATTTTTTCTCCAACGGTGAGGAAAGGCCGCTTATTAATCAAATGCAAAACCGGTAGACATCCTGAAAATAAGGGCGTACAGGGCGGCAAAAAATAAGATAAAACTAACCCAGGCAAATGCTTTCAAGGTGTGTTTAACCAGGTAATGACCCAGGTTTTTAAAGGCTTCGGCGTAAATTTCCTTAATCATAACTGCTGTTTTCATAACTATTGCTTTTATGAGTAGGACGGCAAAGGGCATACCAGGTTTAAAACATAGGGCTGTTTTTTAGATGAACTACCTGGAAAAAAGGGTAAAAAACTGCTTTTTTGTCTATAGAAAAGAAAAAGCCCCGCCTATTGCGGGGCAAATAAATATAGCTGTATCTCTTGGTTTAGCAGCTTGATTTTCAGGCTAAAACCCAACCATTTCTGTTATAGTAAGATATAGCATATACGAAATATAGAGGCATCCCACCATCAGGAAAAAGCTGATAAATTTGAATTTTTTGGGTTTCCACATGGAAATCGAAACTATAAACTCGTATTAGTCAAAAGGGAAGCCTGTTACCACACGGTAAATAAAGGCATAAAGCACTACAGTAAACATTACAAAACTAAACCAGGCGAATACCTTGAAATAGTGTTTCACCAGATAGTGTCCTATGTTCCTGAATGCATCCCTGTAAATTTCTTTTAATAGTAAAACTGTTCTCATACGCAATATTTGAGTTAGTGTGTTATTAATCTTTTCGGTCTAAATATATTTTCAATATTACTCTGGTCACTTGCTAATAGGCTAAATACCAAAAACATTGATGAATTACATTTCCATTACGCCTTATCCGAAAATCCGGCCTTTTCACGGAAAATCCTTCCGGAAATATTTAACCGACTAACTGGAGAAAGAATCGATAACCGGATGCTTTTATTTAATCCTATCAGACCAATAAAAAAAGTGGATCCCCGGGGGTCCACTTTTTAATTTTAAATGCGTTTGGTTTTACTGAACGGTAAGGGTAAAGGTTTGGGTGATATCGGTTTCCCCTCCGGCATCTGCCAGTGTACCATCGTTAGGCTTTTTGGGTTCGTGGCGTAAGGTTACATTTAAGGTAGCCGCCCCGGCATCGCTGGTGGTCAGTTCAAAAGTAATCCCTACCGGGTTACCATTACCATCCTGATCGGTGTAGGTCACTCCTGAAACAGCCCCTGAAACTACATAGAAAAACTGGTGTTCGTCAGCTTCTTCCCCCACTTCTTCTGTAATATCTTCGGCAGGATTTTCTGTTTCATTCAAGAGCTCCACAGTCCCTGAATAGGTGCTGTTGGCCGATAAAGGACCGGAAACGGTAATCACTGGTGCGTTGGGCCCATCCCCGTCCAGATCCTGGGATTCCAGGATTATATCACCACCTCCAAGAGGGGTCAGGGTAACAGTCATGGTAGTTATAAGTTCTTCCTCATTGACCGGATCAGGAATGTCATTGTCATCCGAGCAGGAAACAAAAAACAAGGTGATAAGAGGTAATACTTTTAAAGTGTTATAAAATTTCATTCTTAAAAGATTTAATAATTGAATTTGAGTTGTAAAATGATATTTCTTCCCAGGTCATCAGCAAAGAATCGCTGTCGGTTCAGGTAATCCCTGTAGGAGGTATCCAAAAGGTTGTTCACCGCAAGTCCTGTTGTCAATTCGGAATCTTCGCCCAAAGGAAAGGACAGACTTGAATTCAAATTTAACAGGTGGTAAGCCTCGGGTGGGGTATTGATCTCCAGTAAAACGTCCTGTTGCTGTTCCGGAGAGAATACCGTGAAATTATCCAGGACCTCATTCTGCCTGAAAACGTACTGGCTTTCCAGGGAAACCTCAAAGTCGTGCCATTTTGGTTGTACATAGGCGATCTGATTT
>JABDRK010000085.1 GCA_013041785.1 Eudoraea sp. | reverse complement strand
ATTTTTTTGAAGGGTTAAAAACGTTGCTTACGCTGGACCAGGAGTGGATCAAACCGGGTGTAGGGAATTCCCTGTATATCCGTCCGTTTGTTATCGCCAGCCATCCGGGTATCATTGCCTCTCCGGCGGAAGAATTTAAGTTTATCATCATTTGCTCACCGGCCCAGTCGTACTACGGAGGAGAAGTACGGGTAAAGATCGCGGAAAAATTCAGCAGGGCAGCAGATGGTGGATTTGGTTATACCAAAGCTGCCGGTAATTATGCCGGGCAGTTTTACCCCACAAACCTGGCCAAGGAGGAAGGTTTTCAGCAGGTAGTCTGGACCGACGCCAACACCCATGAATATATTGAAGAGGCCGGTACTATGAACATTTTTATCCGGTTTGGCGATACGCTGGTAACTTGTCCTACCAGTGATCGAATCCTGGACGGTGTTACCCGTAAAAGCGTCATCGCCCTGGCCGAAGATCAGGGGATAAAGGTAGAAGTAAGAGCCATAAAGGTTGCAGAACTACTGCAAGGCATCAAAGACAATTCCCTTAAGGAAATGTTCGGAAGTGGTACTGCCGCAGTAATTAATCCCATTTTGGGCTTTGGTTATAAAGGGGAGCGATATGAATTACCCGTAATTGAAGATTCCTATGCCAGCAAAATAAAGAAGCAATTGATGGACATTCAGTACAATCGTGCTGAAGACAAATTTGGTTGGCGCTATAAGGTTTGATAAATAAAACCCATGAGAAAGAAAGGATACCAAAGCGGTATCCTTTTTTATTTGTCCAAAATGGTTTTTAGATCCGGGGCAGTGTAACCGGGGCCCTTCAACACCTTGCCATCTTCCCGGTAAATTGGTCGGCCGTCTGCTCCAAGCTTACTCATATTACTGCGTTGGATTTCCTCAAACACTTCTTCGATCTTATACTGCATCCCGTGTTCCAGTATGGTACCACAGAGAATGTACAGCATATCACCCAGGGCGTCTGCTACTTCAACCAGGTCGTTGTTTTGGGCAGCCTGAAAATATTCCTTGTTCTCCTCATCCATCAGGTTAAAGCGCAACAGGTTTTTTTCGTAACCCAGATCTGCTTTGGGTGTATCCGAAACCCCCAGTCCAAAAGACCTGTGAAATAATTCAACTGCATTGATTTTCCTTTTCATATTTGAGTGAATTTGGGTTAGCTTTGCGTAAAAATAAGGATATGTTCACCACAGGGCAAATCGTATTTGCCATTCTATTTATCATCGGTTTCAGCATAATTTTGGCACTGTCTTACCGAAAAGACAAGCGGATGCACCAAAAAAATTATAAAGGCGTTAAATGGGTAGGAATTTCTTTTGTGGTATTCATAATTGTGCTGTTTTTACTTAAAGTACTACTCAAAAATTAGCCTTCTTTTTTGCGTACACCACAAAAATCTCATTGTTGACAACAATATTTCATTTCCGCACGTATAATATAAGAAAACACGTACTTTTGCGTTAGTTAGGATAAATAACCCCGACCAATGGTAATTTTCTTCGCAATATTTTTTGCACTCATTGCTGTAAATGCCTCACTGTTAATTTTCAGTGCCATGAATACAGGCACTAAATTTTCAGACAGAAAAGAATCTGAAGATGCTAAAGCAGCAAAAATTTATCCTCTGGATTTAGATACCTCCGAATATAAAAAAGCCATTTAGTTTTATACTTTTAGGGTATGAAACAGGCCTTTTTGGTATTTCTCGGTGGAGGAATAGGGAGTTGTCTCCGTTATTTTATCAGTAAATCACTTAATCCTGTAATTTCCAATTACTTTCTGGGCACTTTCCTTGTGAATGTGTTGGGCTGCCTGCTTATAGGACTTATACTGGGGTATGCGTTAAAAGAATCTTTCCTTTCCCAGAATTATGTTTTGTTATTGGCTACCGGCTTTTGTGGTGGCTTTACCACCTTTTCGGCTTTTGCCTTTGAAAATTTCAGCTTGCTTAAGAATGGGGATTACTTCAACTTCTCCCTCTACACCCTGGGTAGTATACTTACCGGAATCCTGGCCATATTTATAGGGCTGTGGGCTGCCAAGGCGCTATAACTTCCTATCTATTAATAGTTTACATTTTCCCTATTAGGATTACTTCCAAGCAGAAGCTACTCTGGACAATCCCAGCGCCGGATATTTTTTGATCCCCTAAATATCAATTTAATCAAAATACGTTGTTAATAAGTATATACCCCCTAATTGAAGGGGGTATAATTTAATTATATCATAAAAATGCACTTCATACCCCTAATTTTTTTAGGGTCTTAATGCAATAACAATATATTTGACTCCGAATAAACAAATTAAACCAATGAAAAAAGTAGAAGCCATTATTCGTAAATCAAAATTTGACGATGTGAAAAAAGCATTGCATGAAATTGAGGTAAACTTCTTCAGTTACTGGGATGTAACCGGGGTAGGCAATGAAAAACAAGGACACGTATATCGAGGTATCTCTTATAGTACTACGGATATACAGCGCAGGTATCTGGAGATTGTTGTTTCCGATGAGTTCCTGGAAAGAACAGTGAACACCGTATTGGAATCAGCTTATACCGGTAATGTGGGTGACGGGAAGATCTTCGTCTCAGATGTCATTGAAGCCTACCGTATCAGAACCAAAGAGAACGGTCACGCCGGAATCAACTAACCTAATTAACCAATCAACTAATTCAAAAGAAAATGGAAGCAGGATTATTTACAGCTAACAATGTCTGGATGATGGTATGTACCGCCCTGGTGTTTTTTATGCATACCGGTTTCGCCTTTTTGGAAATTGGCCTGACCAGACAAAAGAATACGATCAACATCCTATTTAAAAATATATTTATAATAACCGTAGGACTCTTGATGTACTACATTGGAGGATTTAACCTGATGTACCCCGGATTTG
This sequence comes from Eudoraea sp., assembly GCA_013041785.1. GTDB lineage: Bacteria > Bacteroidota > Bacteroidia > Flavobacteriales > Flavobacteriaceae > Lentiprolixibacter. The sequence continues at coordinate 7,045 of JABDRK010000085.1, read as the reverse complement.
AAGAGGGATCACTGGGAATCCTCGATTTTGCCGGATTTGGAATCGATGCCCCTGAAAACGGCATGACCCCGGATTACGCCGATGGCGGGTATACCTGGTGGACCGACTTTCTCTTTCAGGGAATGTTTGCTGCCACTGCAGCCACCATCGTTTCCGGAGCCGTAGCAGAGCGGATAAAAATCGGTCCCTTCATGATATTTGTTATCCTCTATGTAGGCCTTGTATATCCCATTGTGGGTTCCTGGCAATGGGGAGGCGGATTCTTGTCTACCCTCGGAGGTGAAGAGGGATTTTATGATTTCGCAGGTTCAACCCTGGTTCACTCCGTAGGAGGCTGGGGCGCCTTAATTACCATTTATTTACTCGGTGCACGTATTGGAAAATTTGGCGATGATGGAAAACCCAGGGCTATCCCCGGGCACAGTATCCCAATGGCAACCGCCGGGGTATTGATCCTTTGGCTGGGATGGTTTGGGTTTAACGGAGGTTCCGTACTCTCAGCAGATCCCACCAACACCTCGCTGGTACTGGTAACTACCTCCCTCGCTGCAGCTGCAGGAGGGGTTGGAGCAATTCTGCTATCCACTATAATGACCAAAAATCTGGACCTTACCATGTTCCTGAATGGAATTCTCGGTGGACTGGTAGGGATTACTGCCGGAGCGGACCTGATGTCGCCCAATGAAGCGGTAGCTATCGGATTTATTGCCGGATTAATTATCCCCCTGGGGGTTAATTTGATCGATAAGATCAGGCTGGACGATCCCGTAGGAGCTGTAACGGTTCACCTCATTTGTGGAATCTGGGGAACCCTGGCTGTAGGTATATTCGGTGCCAAGGCAGGAGGTGACCAATTCCTTTACCAACTCGCAGGAGTAGCTGCTGCAGGCGCATTCTGCTGTCTCACGGCGTTCATCATCGTATTTGTGCTAAAGAGTACTGTGGGTATTCGGGTACCCAAACAAGAAGAACTGGAAGGCCTGGATATACACGAGCATGGAATGGATGCTTATGCCGACTTTAGAATGAACCAGCATTAATACCAAAAAAGAAACGGAGCGTTTGGCAGAACGCTCCGTTAAATAACCATTTATCACGATCAAATAGACACTTTTAAAACCTCCACATAAGTGGAGCTCTAAAACATTGAATATGAAAACGATTATCATTACAAATTTCGGAAAAAAATTCCTCTTTTTGGCAGTCCTTCTGATTGCAGGAACAGGATTAGCCCAGGAAGAAGAAAGTACAAGTCCATTTTCTTTTTCCGGGAGTATAGACACCTATTTTAGAACAACCTTTAGTGATGCCGGAGATGCTACAACGGCCACACCAACCTCATTTGCAAACCAAACTGGTTTTGCATTGGGTATGGCCAACCTGATCGGTACTTATGAAACTGGCTCCACGGGTGTAGTAGTAGACTTGGTATTTGGCCCAAGAGGTACTGAAGCTACCTTTGAAAATGATGTATTAAACGGCATAATCAATCAGGCATATGCCTATTGGAATGTATCAGAGAATACGACCTTGACCATAGGTCGTTTCAATACATGGGTCGGTTATGAGGTTATTGCCCCTGCAGCTAACTTTAACTACAGCGTTTCCTATTTGTTTTCCAACGGACCTTTTTCCCATTTAGGTGTCAAAGCGGATTTCACCTTATCTGATGATATTAGCTTAATGCTAGCCGTGACCAATCCCTGGGACACCAACGACATTAGTGCAAGTGGAGAATATGCATTCGGCGGTCAATTGGGTGTATATGGTCAATACCTCAATCTGTATTATGATAGCGGTGCAAACGGTGGTTTAGGGTTTGAGGTGGATTATACCGGTGGTTTTGATGTAACCGAAGACTTTTTCCTGGGTGTCAATGCAGCTTATAATAACAATTCTGAAACCGATTCCGGATTCTATGGGGCCGCACTGTATCCCCAATTAAGTACTTCGGACGAATTTGCCATCGGATTACGTGGAGAATATTTTGCCTTTACGCAAGATGGTTTCGATGACATTCCGGTTTTGGGATTGACATTAACCGGAAGTTTTACTACGGATAACCTGATTATCAAACCTGAAATCCGTTTGGATAGTTTTGGAGATGATAATGAGCCGTTTTTAGATAGTGATGGCGTTGCTACAAACAACCTGTCTTCTTTCCTGGTCGCAGCAATCTACTCTTTCTAGATATACAATTTTAGTTTGGTTTTGTTCAGTTTAGTTAATCTGGAGGGCCCCGTATTTCGGGGCTTTCCTACTTTTTAGGCCGAAAGGCTTTGACCCCGGCCCGAACAGGGGTAGGCATCATATTTACTTTCGGAACAATGGGACAGGAATATTTTTTATTGTACACGCAATAGGGATTGTAGGCGGTATTGAAATCAATAAGGATGGAATCCCTTTCCGGAATTCTGAGATCTATATACCGTCCCCCCGCATAGGTTTCATTACCATTCGTTTCATCCAGAAAAGGAAGAAACAAATAATCCGCATAGGCGGGATCCTCCAACAGGTCCTGATTTTGATAAATTTCCAACTCAAAAGACTTCCCGTTTATCTTAAAATGTGCAATAGCGTAGACCACTTCCGTAGACTTCCTCTCCGTTGTGGTAGGCATCAGAAAGGGAATGGCATCCGGGGTATACTCCAATTGCGCCCATATCCGGTAACTGGTATCCGGTTCAAAGAAGTCCAGGCCATTGAAATTTTTTCGATACCGATCCGGTAAGGGCGATTGTTCCGGATCACGGAATTCAGCATTTAACTGCTGCTGGAAACTATCAATTTCCTGCAAAGCACGGCTCGTCCACTCCTTTTGTACCGGTTTGTCATCGTGATATCTTTTGGCATCCCGGCAGGCCATGGAGAAAATGAGAAACACAGCAACCCAAGACCCTCTTTTTAATCGTATCCTTCGCATAACTGGATCCAAAAATACAACATAAGTTATTTCCTCTTAATTTTAACCTGGCCCTTTTAAATTCATCCACCTATGAAATCCATGCTGCTTATATTCATTTCATTGAGTATTTTGAGTTGCCGTGAACCCGGCAAGACAAGCCCATCTGAAAATGATAAAACACAATCCAAGAACATACTCGTACCCGGACGCTATAATGTCGCATTCCTGATCATGGAAGGGACGTACAATACAGAATTCACAGCCCCTTATGACATTTTTCAACATACCCAATTCCGGGAAAATATTAAGGCGATGAACACGTTTACTGTAGCTAATTCCAGAGAGGCTGTTACCACTTTTGAGGGCGTTCGGATCCTGCCGGATTTTGATTATACCCGGGATTCGCTCCCTCCTATTGATATCCTGGTGGTACCCAGTGCAGAACACCATCTGGACACGGATTTACAGGATACCACCATGTTGCAATTTGTAAGGCAAACGAGTATACAAGCCAGGTATGTAACCTCACACTGTGACGGGGCTTTTATACTGGCTAAAGCCGGATTGCTCAATGACATGGTGTCTACCACCTTTCCAACTGACATAGACCTTTACCGGGAAATGTTCCCGCATTTACAGGTTAAAGACAGTGTTTGGTTTGTACACGACGGAAAATTTATCACTTCGGCAGGAGGTGCCAAAAGTTTTGAAGCAGCACTGTATTTATGCGAAGTTTTATACGGCGAGGAAATCGCTAAATCGCTGGCAAAAGGTTTGGTTATTGATTGGGACCTCACCCAGGTACCGCACTTTATTGTTCGTTGAGCTTATAACGAGGGGCATCGAGGTATTTGTCGATAAGCTTATTGAATTCAGGTGTGATACGAAGTAAGGCCGTATGCTCCAAAGCATATATGGCTTCTTTGTCTGTGTATCCCTGTTTAAGAAGTTCTTCCAGATAGAATATCGCCGTACCAAAATCTTCATAGCGGGCACTATCGGAGATAATTTTTAGATAATAGGAATGGTCACTGGGATCCGTGATGGTTTTGATCATCCACAGCAGACTTATGGCTTCTTCATCCACATCAGACCGGGCCTGTTCAATATCGAGATTGTCCTCAACCAGCGCATTGAGATATCCTGCAAGGCGCCTTCCCAGTTGTTTCTCCCTAAAACTGGGTTTCTCCTCATATTTCTGTAGTTCCTTCATCTGGTAATTCCACCAGCCCAGGTTGTTGTAATTTAAATTATCCAGGTCCTGCAACAAGCTGAATTCATACTCTCCCTGAATCAGGTTTTCTTTAAACATCAGGTTGTTTAATTCACGAAGCTGTGCCTTGTAGATTTTTGACTTTCGAAGGGACCTTCGCTTTTTAACAAGGCTGTCGATATTCACCAGATCCCTGTATGCTGAATGCATGGAATTAAGCATCCCCACAGCTTCCAGTAAACGCCGGGCCTGTATTTGTTCCTCTACTTGCTCATAGTCCCTGAGGTAAGCCCTGTTTATCCGGATAGAATCCGAGGGCATGAGGCTATCCTTAAGGGCGGCAAGGGATAACCTTTCCACAGCTTTTTCCACCAATAGGGGATTCGGCCAATCGTATCCCCCGTCATGTACAATCAGGTCGTTAGGAATTTTAAGGCCATTGAGACGGGACCTCCCTTTCCACATGGAGGTAAAGTTGTAATCTTCACGTCCTACAACCCCAACAAAATGAAACCTGATCTTATTGTATAACAGCTCGTAATTTGGAAATGCCGCCCCAATGGAAACTACGCCGCTTATCTGTTTAATAAACACCGGAATAATACTTGCCATTCTGGCCCCTGCCCCAAATCCCGTGGTGTATAAACGCTCTTTGTGCACAGGAAGCAGTGCAATTACACTATTTATCAACCGATTGGTAACCAGCACATTTTCAGATATATTCAGGGTGTCTCTCAGATTGTTTGATGCTGCCAGTATATACTGTTGTTTTTCAGCTGCATTTTTAAATTTATGGAGTGCTTCCTTGCCCTTACCTTCCATGTCCATGACGAAAAGCACAGGCCAGGCCCTGGAATTATCAAATGATTTGGGTAAATAAATGGCAAAAGTTTCGCTAATGGAATCGCGAACCTGAATCGAATCCTGAACAATACCTTTCTTAAGTACGATTGTTTCCTCCTGGGCATATACCCCCAGTGCCAGCATTACAAAAAAGCAAGCCGAAAGTAACGATCTCTTCATAGCTTTAAGTTAATCAAAAATCCGGCCAAAATTTTACAAAAACAAGAAGTAGTATTATTTCTTTTATTCCCCGGGTAGCACATCTCTGATTTTTTCTTCCGGGAGTTTCCTCTTCCCCTTGGCCAGTCCAGGCCATTGAAATTTAACTGGTTTTGTCTCCATTGATCGGGGCATCCGATATAATATCCGACAAGATAATATGCGTACGTGTTTCCCCATATTGAATGAGTTTGTCAACGAATTGTTCCAGGTGTAACTGATCCTGCAACACCACTTCCATGATGATATTCTCGTTTCCGGTAATGCGATAGCAATTCACAACCTCCTTCATGGATTTGACCATTTCCAAAAAGGGTTTCAGTTTTCCCATAAAGGCTTTGATGGTAACGATAGCCCGCATCTGATATCCAAGTTTTAAATGGTTAACACGTGCCTTGTAACCTTCCAAAATACCCAGGTCCTCCATCTTCTTAACGCGCTCAGCAACCGCCGGGGGAGTTAGCCCTATGGCCCTTCCAATACTGGAAAAAGAAATCCTGGAATTCTCCTGTAAATGCCGAAGAATCTTCCTGTTAAGCTCATCTATTTTAGTTTCCAAAACAAATTAGGTCAATTTATTTAATATTTAAATCAAATAGTGCATTTCACTTTATTATCAAAAGTAAATATAGGCAATTAGAATGTAACTTTATGTTTAAAGAAAGCGTGCCCATTTCTAAGATTAATTGCTATGACCCCACCCATTTTGTATCGCAAGGCCCTGGATCTCTGTGAACTAAGCAGAGCCATTGCCTCCTATGTAACCTATAACAAAGACCTGTTAAAACTCTATCAGTCCAACAGTCTCCGTGATATTATTGCGGATTCGCTGCTAACCGATGCCATATTGATCCCGCAGCAAATTGCCAGGGCTGAAAAATCAGATAATCCGGTTGTTCGGTTTCGCACGGCGCGTTTTATCTCTGTGATGCTTAAAAATATTCAGGGTTATACCAATGGTTTGGAAAATGATGGGGTTAAAGAACAGGAATACCTCAACCTTTTGAGAAAGGAGATCAAAAGTTTTCAGAAGGCCTTTAAAAAATGGCGAAAATCCCTGGGTTCCTATGGGGATGAGGGACAATGGGGATATCAGGATTATCTGGGCTATTAAAGTCCCTAACTGAATCCCTTACATATTCCTCCTGTACTGCCCCCCTACTTCAAAAAGGGCCTGTGTGATCTGCCCGAGGGAACAGGTTTTGGCTACTTCCATCAGCTGTTCAAAAGTATTTTCGTTCTGTGTGGCGGCATCCTGCAGGGTATGCAAATCCTTTTCAGAATTTTCTTTATTCCGCTCCCAGAGGTTGTGTAGTGTTTTTAGCTGTTCTTTTTTCTCCTCCCGGGTAGCCCTGATTACCTCATTGGGCAAAACAGTGGGAGATCCCTTGGAACTCAGAAAAGTATTCACCCCTATTATCGGATAAGCTCCTGTGTGCTTAAGTGTCTCATAGTGCAGGCTCTCCTCCTGTATCTTGGAGCGCTGGTACATGGTTTCCATAGCCCCGAGAACCCCACCGCGTTCCGTGATACGGTCAAATTCCAGAAGGACGGCTTCTTCCACCAGATCTGTGAGTTCCTCAATGATAAATGCCCCCTGAAGCGGATTTTCATTCTTTGCCAGTCCCAGTTCCTTGTTGATGATTAGCTGTATAGCCATTGCCCTCCTCACAGAGGCCTCGGTGGGCGTGGTAATAGCTTCATCATAGGCATTCGTATGCAATGAATTACAATTATCGTATATGGCATAGAGCGCCTGCAAGGTGGTTCGTATGTCGTTAAAATCAATTTCCTGGGCATGCAGGCTTCTACCGGAAGTTTGTATATGGTATTTTAACATCTGGGCCCGTGGATCTGCCCCATAC
>JABDRK010000080.1 GCA_013041785.1 Eudoraea sp. | reverse complement strand
CCTTCAGATGATTCTCTGTCGGCTCGTTTGGCCGCTACCTTCTGTCCTTTTTTTCTGAGGATCTCAATAGCCTTATCAAAATCTCCCTCTGCTTCAACCAACGCATTCTTGCAGTCCATCATTCCTGCACCGGTTGATTTTCTTAATTTGTTTACCTCTGCGGCGGTAATTTTAACCATTTCCAATGTACTTTTATCTTTTATTTATTGTGTATTCAAGGGATGTCTATTCAACACCCGCTTTGGCGTTATCCTGCCAGTCTTTTAATTTGTCCCAATCCCCGTCAGCTGCCATTTTTGCCTGCTTAGGCCAGGACGTAGGGTCCAGGTGAGCCATGCGTGAACTTGCCTCAGTAAGGATTTCCTTTATCGCTTCTGGTTTTGATTTTGACAACTTTTCAAAGGAATCCACCCCTGCATTAACAAGTGCTTCTGCTCCTTTGGGACCAATACCCTCTATTTTGGTAAGGTCATCTGCCTTAACGGCTTCTTTTTTGGGGGCTGCCTTTTTCTTTTCCGGAGCTGGTGCCTTTTCCACTTTTGGAGTTTCAACTGCTGCCGGGGTCTCTTTAACCGTTTCCTTTGCAGGCTCCTCCTTAGCAGCGGCCTCCGGAGCTTTCTCAGCTTCAGCAGGGGTATCCACTGCCTTTGCAGCCGTATCGCTTTGTTTTTCAGCCTTACGCTCAGCAAGACCCTCAGCAACTGCTGCGGTCACAGATTCCATGATCAGCTCTATAGATTTGGAAGCATCGTCATTGGAAGGAACTACATAGTTTATGGGTCGTGGGTCACAATTGGTATCCACCATTGCGAAAATGGGAATATTAAGTTTTTGAGCTTCCTTAACCGCTATGTGTTCACGCATTACGTCTACCACAAAAATGGCTCCTGGTAAGCGTGTCATATCTGATATGGACCCAAGGTTTTTTTCCAACTTGGCACGGAGGCGATCAACTTGAAGTCTTTCCTTTTTAGAAAGGGTGTTAAAGGTGCCATCTTTCTTCATACGGTCAATTGAGGCCATTTTTTTAACCGCCTTCCGTATGGTAATAAAGTTGGTCAACATTCCTCCCGGCCACCTTTCGGTAATATAAGGCATGTTCACTGCAGATACCTTGTTGGCCACAATATCCTTGGCCTGTTTTTTGGTAGCTACAAAAAGGATTTTACGTCCGGATGCTGCAATTTTTTTCAAAGCCTCATTGGCTTCTTCCAATTTTGCAACAGTTTTGTAAAGATTGATTACGTGGATTCCGTTACGCTCCATGTAGATGTAGGGAGCCATATTGGGATTCCATTTTCTGGTAAGGTGTCCGAAATGGACGCCTGCCTCCAAGAGGTCTTTTACTTCAGCTTTTTTCGCCATTTTAAATTAGTTTACGTTCTTAATTCATTAGCAATGCACGAGTGGTAGGCCAAAGCCAGCCTCCTGCATTTAGATGCTAAACTAAATGCTCTCCAGCTTCCGATTCTGACATTTGCGCCAAAAAGGATGAGGAAGAGCAGGGTGTCTTTTTATAAGACTATCAATGAACTTGGTCCTGCGTTTGAGCTGAGCAGGGAACAGCAATTTTTATCGTTTGGAGAACTGGAATTTCTTACGGGCTTTCTTCTGTCCGAATTTCTTCCTTTCCACCATTCTCGGATCCCGTGTTAAAAGACCTTCAGGTTTAAGAGACTGACGGTTTTCTTCATCAACCTCACAAAGTGCACGGGATAGCGCTAAGCGAACAGCTTCTGCCTGCCCGGTAATTCCTCCTCCGAAAACATTGACTTTTACGTCGTAATTTCCTTCGGTACTGGTGAGCGAGAAGGGTTGCAATACTTTGTATTGTAAAGTCGGTGTTGAAAAATAATCTTTGTAATCACGATTGTTAACAGTGACGTTGCCTTTACCTTCAGATACATATACACGGGCAACAGCCGTTTTTCTTCTTCCTATTTTGTGTATTACCTCCATTATTTAAGGTCGTTTAGGTTTATAGCCTTTGGTTTTTGAGCTTCCTGATCATGTTCTGTACCCACATAAACCCTGAGATTTCTGAACAATTCTGCTCCGAGTTTATTTTTTGGCAACATGCCTTTCACTGCTCTTTCTACAAGGCGTTCCGGATGCTTATCAAACAATTCCTGAGCCGTACGGAACCTTTGTCCGCCTGGATATCCAGTATGCCGAACGTAGGTCTTGTCGTTCCATTTGTTCCCGGTCAGGACAATTTTATCAGCATTGATAACAACAACATTGTCCCCGCAATCTACATGAGGGGTAAAATTAGTCTTGTATTTTCCTCTGAGAATTTTGGCCACTTTAGAAGCCATGCGTCCCAAATGCTGTCCTTCAGCATCAACCAGCACCCACTGCTTGTCAACGGTGGCTTTATTGGCAGAAATTGTTTTGTAGCTAAGCGTATCCACTACTCTTAATTTATTGATTAAACACGTCTATCCCGATAAACGGGCTGCAAATGTACAATTATTAAGTTGAAATACAAATGGTTGTTCCCCATTATTTTTTTGGAATTTTGGATAAGAACATATGGTTAATGCGGAGTGTTAAAAAGCATAAAAATATCTGAAAAAGTGTAACGTCTTTGGGGGATAGCTGTCTTTTTTGGGAATACTATTCCTGTCAGCCGCCATATGAAATCCAAGCAACTAGCCTTTTATGTCTTCTTTCTCTTGTTCGGAGCGGTATCGGCCCAAGATTCCCTAACGGTAGTCCCTAAAAAGAGCTATACAACGAAAAGCCTGGAGCAGGCCTCACCACCTGTAATTGATGGTAGTTTAAATGACGATAGCTGGAATCTGGTAGGATGGGGAGGTGATTTTATAGAATTTCAACCGGATGAAAATACGGCTCCAAGTGTTGAGACTAAATTCAAGATACTTTACGATTCCGAAAATCTTTATGTTGCCTTCAGGTGTTATGATCCTGAACCTGATAAAATAGAACGCCGTTTATCACGTCGTGATGGTTTTTCCGGGGACTGGGTGGAAATTAATATTGACAGTTATTTTGATAAACGCACCTCTTTTTCATTTACAGTCACTGCTGCAGGGGTAAAAGCCGATGAATTTGTATCAAACAATGGGAATAATTGGGATGACAGCTGGAATCCAATTTGGTATACAAAAACCAGGATAGACGCTGAAGGCTGGACAGCTGAAATGCGGATTCCACTTAGTCAGTTAAAGTTTAGTAAATCTAACAATCAGGTCTGGGGTCTACAAGCTACACGCCGGTTTTTCAGGGAGGAAGAACGTTCCTTGTGGCAGCGAAAACCCATAGATACTCCGGGATGGGTTAGTGAATTTGGAGAACTTCATGGCCTGGTGGATCTTGAACCTCAAAAACAATTGGAGATACAGCCCTATACTGTGGCCAAACTGGAAACATATGAAGCAGAGGAGGGCAATCCATTTAAGGATGGAAATGAAAGCGCGTTAACGGTTGGGCTTGATGCTAAAATTGGTATCACCAACGACCTGACCCTGGACTTGACCATTAATCCTGATTTTGGGCAGGTTGAAGCCGACCCTTCTGCCATTGCGCTCGATGGCTTCCAGATTTTCTTCAGGGAGCAACGCCCCTTTTTTATTGAAAACAAAAACATATTTAATTTCAACCTATCCCAGTCCCAAGCTGGGAATACCTTTAGCTCGGACAATGTTTTCTATTCGCGCCGTATTGGCCGTAACCCGCAGGGATTCCCGGACACTGTTGATGGAGAATTTGTAGACCAGCCTGAAAACACCGCTATTCTTGGGGCCGCTAAATTCAGCGGGAAAACCAAGGACGGACTTTCCATAGGGGTTTTGGAAAGTGTAACCGCCCGAAAATATGCAACTGTTGACAACAATAGCCAGCGCAGACGTGAGGTGGTTGAACCATTGACCAATTACTTTGTCGGCAGGATTCAGAAGGACTACAATAAAGGGGATACTTATATAGGTAGCATGTTTACAGCTACTAATCGTGATGCCTTAACCGAAGAGCTTGATTTTTTGCACAGGTCGGCTTACACCGGGGGCTTTGACTTCAAACATCAGTGGAATAACCGTGACTGGTATGTTGCTGGAAATATCGTGTGGAGCCATGTTAAGGGCAGTGAAGCTGCTATTCAGAACACACAGGAGTCCATTGCACATTTATTTCAAAGGGTAGATGCAGACTACCTGGAAGTAGATCCATCTAAAAAATCACTTACAGGTACCGGAGGCAATATTCAGCTTGGAAAGGTTGGAGATGGTTATTGGAAATTCGAAACCGGGGGCACCTGGAGATCCCCTGAGCTTGAACTCAATGACATTGGATTTCAACGGCAGGCAGACGACCTAAGACATTATACCTGGATTGGGTATCAGACGCTGAAACCCGATAATACCTTCAGACGGGTCGGAATCAACTATAACCATTGGAGCTATTGGGACTTTGGGGGCAACCACAATGGCTTGCAGTTCAATACAAATAGCTGGCAAAACTGGAAAAACAATTGGTTCACCAACATTGGCTTAAATTACATGCCCATTCGATACTCGAATTTTGCACTTCGGGGTGGACCCAGATTAAGGCTATCGCCGTCTATAAGTTTCTGGAATGGGATCAACACCGACAACAGGAAGAAAGTTCGTTTCAATATCTTCCAGAATGGCAGTAAGGCGTTGGACAATTCATATAACCGTTATAATCTTCGATTTGGGGTGTCCTATCAGCCTATTAATGCCCTTCGTGTTTCAGCATTTCCTTCCTATAGTATTAATAATGACAAGCTCCAGTATATTGACAACATAGACACCACAGACGGAATTCGGTATTTGAACGGTGAAATAGAACAGCGAACACTCAGTATGTCTTTGAGATTTAATTATACGATCAATCCAAACCTGACCATTCAGTACTGGGGTCAGCCCTTTATTTCCAGAGGCAGGTACTCCAACTTCAAGCATGTTACAAATCCGCAGGCAAAAACCTTTGAAGATCGTATTACCCTGTATGACAATTCCCAACTGACATTTCAGAACGACACTTATGAAGTTGATGAAGATGGCGATGGGATTGTGGATTTCAACTTTGAGGATCCTGATTTTTCATTTGTTCAGTTCAGGTCTAACCTTGTACTGAGATGGGAGTATATTCCTGGTTCTGAGTTGTTTCTGGTCTGGTCACAGGACATATCTCAATCTGCTGACCCTACAGACCCACTTTTCAGTAGTTTGGGAGATAATATTTTCGGTAGTATAAAACCGCAAAACATCTTCCTATTAAAGTTTACGTATCGATTTATCTTGTAAAGCGGCTTCAGAAGTACATACTATTGCTGCTTATTTTTCGTTTTCTCCTTACTTAACCCTTAAATAAGACCAAAATGCTGCGTAAAATATGCTTTGTGATAATGACGGCCAGTCTCCTTCTTTCTTGTTCATCGGACGATGAAAAAGGTGCCGATGCCAATGATATTTTAGGAACCTGGGATCTTACGGCCCTTCAGATCGATGAAAACAATGCTACCACGGACGAGGAATTTGGTAAAGAAATCCTGGATTTCTTGACGGATCAACAATGCTATATTATCACCATTACCTTTAATGAGGATTTAAGTGTGGTTACTGAAAACTCCGGTAATTACCTTGAAATCAATGTTAATCAAGGAGGAACAGGATTGGATATTCCTTGTCCCGAACAATCAGATACAGATACAAGCACCTACACTTTTGATGGGGAAACGCTCAATTATATTGATGATAGCCTGGAAACGGTAACGGTAACCGTACAGATTTCAGGAAATACTATGACCGTAAATGCCGTGGATTTTGGTGTCGACAATTTTGACACTGGCGGAAAACTGGTGTTTACCAAACGCTAATGAATATATTAAACGAAACACTAACCCTTCAGCACTCCTGCAGGGTTTTGTTTTTTTAGTGGGCTTCAAGCCAGTTGCTTCCCTGGCCTAGGTCAACCACCAGGGGCACAGCTAAATCAAAGGCGTTTTCCATTTCTGACCGGATCATTTTTTTCACTGCTTCAAGCTCCGGTTTATATACATCAAAGACCAGTTCATCATGCACCTGCAAGAGCATCTTGGTTTTATAGTTCCCCTCAGCTAACTCTTGGTGTATTCGGATCATGGCGATCTTTATTATATCTGCAGCACTCCCCTGAATAGGGGCATTGACCGCATTCCGCTCAGCAGCCCCCCGCACTACGGCATTACTGCCATTGATATCCTTCAGGTAACGTCTGCGACCTAAAACGGTTTGCACATAGCCATTTTCCCTGGCAAAGTCGATTTGTTCCTGAATATAATCCCTGAGTTTGGGATAGGTTTTGTAATAGGTATCGATAAGTTCCCGTGCTTCAGTGCGTGAAAGGTCGGTTTGATTACTCAAACCAAAGGCAGACACCCCATAAATAATTCCAAAATTCACGGTTTTGGCATTTCCCCTTTGTTCCCGCGTCACTTCCTCAATGGGAACATTAAAAACTTTAGACGCTGTTGAGGCATGTATGTCTTCCCCATTTTTAAAAGCTTCAATCATAGTGGTTTCCTCACTAAGTGCTGCTATTATCCGCAATTCAATCTGCGAGTAATCTGCTGCAAGCAAAATATAGTCCGCATTCCTGGGAATAAAGGCCTTCCGGACCTGTCTGCCCCTTTCTGTGCGAATGGGAATGTTTTGCAGATTGGGATTGTTGCTGCTCAACCTGCCCGTTGCGGCGACGGTTTGCATATAATCCGTATGCACCCGACCAGTCTTGGGTTCTACCTGTTCTGGCAGCGCATCAACATAGGTGCTTTTTAATTTTGCCAAACCCCGATATTCCAGCACATCCCGGATGATCTGATGATCCTTGGCGAGGTAAGACAGTACATCCTCAGCCGTGGAATACTGCCCGGTTCGTGTCTTCTTGGGTTTGTCTACCAACTTGAGTTTATTGAACAGGATCTCCCCGAGTTGCTTTGGGGAGGCGATGTTAAATTCTTCCCCGGCTTCCTGGTAAATTTTAACTTCCAGGGATTTGATGTCGCTCTCAAGTGCAGTTGAAAGCGATTTGAGAAAGTCGATATCCAGGTTGATCCCTTCCAGCTCCATATCAGCGAGTACCCGGAGCAAGGGAATTTCTATTTCTTCAAACAGTTTACGGGTGTTTGCTGCTTCCAGTTCCGGGGCAAAGTGTTGGGCCAGCTGGTAGGTGATATCGGCATCTTCCACAGCATATTCTGTTTGTTGGTCCATCGGTACTTCCCGCATGCTCAGTTGGTTTTTTCCTTTTTTCCCAATTAATTCCGTGATGGATACCGGCGTATAATTAAGGTAGGTTTCGGAGAGCACATCCATGTTGTGCCGCATGTCTGGATTGATAAGGTAATGGGCCAGCATGGTATCAAAGAGATTGCCTTTGACTTCCATGTTGTAATTCTGCAAAACCTTGATGTCGTATTTTAGGTTTTGACCAATTTTATCTATGTCTTCCGATTCAAAAAATGGTCTCAATTCCTCGAGAAGGGCCAGGGTTTCCTCCCGCTCTTCCGGAAAGGGAAGGTAAAATCCTTTTCCTGCCTCCCAGGAGAATGCAATTCCAACCAATTCTGCAGTAAGTGGATTGATTGCCGTTGTTTCCGTATCGAAGCAAACCGCTTTTTGATTCATAAGGTTTTTGAGGAATAGTTTCCTGCTCATCCCGGTGTTTACCAGTTGATAAACATGAGGGGTATCTGCAATAGTCCTCCTCCCGGAGATGATTTTTCCCTCATTTTCGGCATTTTCGTTTCCGAAAAGTGAAAACTGCCCGCCGCCGGCCACAGGCCCAGCTTTTGCAACAACCGGTTCGCTTTTTGCTTCAGCAGCTTCTTCCTTTGGCGCAAAAAAGATTTTCAGGAACTGTTCCCTGAGTCTCCGAAATTCCAGCTCCTCAAAAATAGTTTGCACTTTCTCACTGTCAGGTTGGGACAGTTCGTAGTCCTTTTCATCGAAAGTTACCTCACAGGTCACGCATATGGTAGCCAGCTTTTTGGAGAGCCGTCCTAATTCGGCATTTTCCTCTACTTTTTCCTTCATTTTCCCTTTCAGCTGGTCTGTATTGGCAAGTAGTTCTTCCAGGGAGCCGAATTGGGCGATAAACTTTTTAGCCGTTTTATCCCCAACTCCGGGAAGCCCCGGGATATTGTCGCTGGCGTCGCCCATCATTCCCAGGTAGTCGATTACCTGTTCCGGCCGTTCAACGCCAAAGCGTTGCTGTATCTCAGGTATCCCCCAGATTTCAATCCCATTACCCATTCGTGCCGGACGGTACATAAATATGTTTTCCGATACCAGCTGGCCAAAATCTTTATCGGGCGTAACCATATAAACCCGGTAATCTTGCTTTTCTGCCTGCTTCGCAAGGGTTCCAATGATATCATCTGCTTCCAGGCCAGAAACTTCCACCACCGGAATATGCATGGCCTTAAGAATTTCCTGAATGATGGGTACGGCTACCCGAATGGCATCCGGGGTCTCGTCACGGTTGGCTTTATAGTCGGCAAATAGCTCGGTCCGCTCTGCGCTGCCATCTTTATCAAAGCAAACAGCGAGGTGGTCTGGTTTTTCCCTTCTTATCACATCAAAAAGAGAGTTTACGAACCCCATGATGGCAGAGGTGTCCATGCCTTTGGAGTTAATTCTCGGGTTTTTGATCAGGGCGTAATACCCGCGAAAAATAAGGGCATAGGCGTCTAGTAGGAAGAGTCTTTTCTTGTCAGACATATCGGGTTTGCTTGGACGTTCTCAAAGCTACGAAGATAAGCTTCGAAACGAAAATTTCAGCTGGGAATATGGCTGGCCGATGGGGTATTTTGATGTCCTTCGGATGAGTAGGTCCGGTACGTGAACCCCGGTTGTATGCAGTAACCACCGGTCTCCCCATTTTTGTTAACGGCGATAAACCCGATTTGGAAATCGAGCTTCCCTTTGTTCTTTTCAATGATTCTTCGCACTCCTTCTTCGCAAGCCTCCTGGGGAGATTTACCCTGCCGCATCAGTTCCACGATAAGAAAGCTCCCTACCGTACGTACCACCTCTTCTCCCATTCCGGTAGCTGTGGCACCACCTATTTCATTGTCCACAAACAAACCAGCTCCGATTATCGGAGAATCTCCTACTCGCCCTGCCATTTTATAAGCCATGCCGCTGGTGGTGCAGGCACCGGACAGGTTCCCCTGCGCATCAATTGCCAGCATCCCAATGGTATCGTGGTTTTCAATATTGATTACAGGCTGATATTTGGATGTTTTTTTCCAGTCTTCCCATTCCTTTCTTGATTTTTCCGTCAACAGGTTCTCCCTGTTAAACCCATTGTCAACTGCAAATTTTTCTGCTCCCTTTCCTGCCAGCATCACATGAGGCGTCTCCTCCATGACCTTCCTGGCAACAGAAACGGGATGTGCAATATTTTGTAAGTATACCACGGAGCCACAATTTCCCAGCTGGTCCATGATACAGGCATCCAGGGTAACATTACCTTCACGGTCTGGTCGGCCACCTTTCCCTACGCTTTGATTGCTGATGTCAGCTTCTTCCATGCGCACTCCCTGTTCTACCGCATCGAGAGCGCTTCCTCCTTTTTCCAGTACCTCCCAGGCTTTTGCTGTAGCATTCGGCACATCCCAGGTGGCAATGACGATTGGACGAACGGGCGGACTATCTTTTTGCTCTTTTTTGGATTCGGATTCATTTGCACAACCCTTTACCAGGGGAACCGACATGAGTCCGGCTGCACCCAGTCCGGAGTTTTTCAGGAATTTTCTTCTTTTCATCTCAGGAGGTGATTACTTTTAGGATAGCTAAAGATACATATTTATGATTGTGGAGGTTTGTGTTGCATCAGTAGATTCGGCGGTCGTTGCTCAGCAAGCCGGTGCAGACCGGATTGAACTGTGTACTGAACTCGGTGTTGGGGGGATCACACCTTCTGTTGGCCTGTTTGAACAGGTTAAGGCACGTGTTACACTTCCGGTGCATGTGCTTATCCGGCCCAGGAGCGGGGATTTTAGCTATACGGATGCTGAATTTGAGGTAATACAGGCTGATATTGCAAATTTTAAGACTTTAGGGGCCGATGGGATTGTTTGTGGGGCCCTTACCACAGATTACCAGCTGGATGTTCCGCGAACGAAAAGACTTTTAGCAGGGGCTGCAGGGGTATCGTTTACTTTTCACCGGGCTTTCGACTGGGTACAGGAACCGATGTCGACTTTTCAGATCTTGCAGGAAATGGGAGCAGACTGTGTGCTGACTTCCGGAAAGTCAAAAACCGCAATTGAGGGCCTGCCCCTGCTGATGGAGCTAAACAAAAGGGCCCGTACCACTACTATTATGCCGGGGGCCGGCATAGGATTTGCTAACGCAATAAAATTTAAGGAAGCGGGTTTTAACGCCATGCATTTATCAGGAACGACAATGTATGAAAACCTAATCCAATCCCCTGGAATCAGCCTGATGGGCACCCGATTACTCTCTGAAACGCATATCCCTCGAGCCGATTTGAAAACGCTCAGTGCAGTTGTACGAAGCGTTAAATAATAGCCAAAGGGGTAAAGAGGAATTGGC
>JABDRK010000069.1 GCA_013041785.1 Eudoraea sp. | reverse complement strand
GTATATGCAGGATCAAAGATAAATTTTTGAAACAGCCGTGACTTTTTAGAATATTTCAGCACACAAAGTCAAGTAGGGCTAAACCAATTTATTTCGCTGTATTTCAAATATTTATGCTGATAATTATTATCATATTCACTACTCAGGTGAGTAGCAGAATTACCCCTGTCCCAAAGGGATTTTGGTTGAATGTACCCGGTAATTTTCCCATATTATGTTTTACCTTGTTGCGCAGCATTATATACATCTATGGAAAAATCAGTTAGTGAAGCCATCTCCTACCGAAGATCAGTCCGGATTTACAAAGAGGAACCTCTGGATACCGAATTGGTAAAGAAATGCATTCAGAATGCAGTATTGGCACCAACGAGCAGCAACTTGCAGTTATGGGAATTTTATCATGTGGTGGATCCTGGGGTACAGGAAAAAATCGCAAAAGCCAGTTTTAATCAGCCTGCAGCCCGAACTGCCAATCAGCTTGTTGTGGTGGTGGCTCGAAAAGACTTGTGGAAATCGAGAAAAAAAGCAAACATCCAGTTCTTAAAGCAAAGTTTTGGCGATAAGCCCTCCCGCGAGTATTCAAGTAAGGAGAAATTCGCACTCTCCTATTATCAGCGTTTAATCCCCTCACTTTATACCGAGTTTTTAGGGATACTGGGATGGTTGCGCTATATCTTTTTCAGCATTACGGGTTGGTTTCGGCCGGTATATCGCCAGGTACGCGCTTCAGACATGCGTGTTGTTGCCCATAAAAGTGCAGGACTGGCAGCGCAAAACTTTATGATCTCCATGGCGGCCATAGGATATGATACCTGTCCGATGGAAGGAAACGATACCCTGCGTATCAAAAGAGCCTTAGGACTGCCCTACGGGGCTGAGATCAATATGGTAATCGCTTGCGGGGTTCGAGAAACTTCAGGGGTCTATGGCCCCCGTTTCAGAATACCTTTCGAAGAAGTATACCGGCGTATTTAATGCTTCAGGGAAGCAGGGTAAACTCTACACTATCACCATATTTTTTCTGGGCCAGGATGTTTATGGATTTTTGAGTCAATTGCATGATCCTGGGATATCCCCCGGTGGTTTGTCCGTCGCGCATTAATATAATGATCTTCCCTGCCGGTGTTAGTTGTACGGTTCCGGGTAAGGTTGCTGAAGTTAGCATGGGGTGGCTCTTTGCGCTTAGGTATTCCTCCAGCTGATAAGCCATGCGGTTGTTTTCCTTGGCAATTGAAAACGGTTCGGAAAAGAGACGCTCGAGTTGCTGGTCCTCCAAAACATGGAATTCCGGGCCCGGATACACCTTCAACTGATGTTTTTTCCAGAATTGAGCAGGCTTTATGTGGGTAATCTTGGGATCAAATTCCGCTACAGGTATATAGCTAAGCTCCATTCCCGGTTTTATCCGGTCCAATGTCGTTATTGGGGTATAGAGCGAGCGGCTGTTCAGTACTTTGTCCGTCTGGAATCCGCCTTTAATTGCCAGATAGGTCCTTAATCCATGTTTTAATTTCTCAAAGGCCAGCACATCACCCGCTTCTATCTGATGTACTTCATTCACGGCAATAGGTTGATTGTTGAGCGTGGCGGTCATGTCGGCGCCTGCCAAAGCAATAGAGGTAGGTTCCTGAAATTCCAGTACCGGCCCGGTCATGGTAATTTCAAGTAAGGCATCTTCCGCCGCATTTTCCAGGAGTGTATTGGCCAGGTGTGCAGCATGCTTGTCCATAACCCCGGAAACCGGAACCCCAATATGGCGGTATCCCGTCCGGCCGGAATCCTGTATGGTGGAATAAAATCCGGTTTTTATAACGCTAATCACTCCAATTCCGCTTTTCAATGTTATATATCCCCACCTTTGCTTCTATCTTATGAAGCTTGAATTCATCTTTAGTAATGGAATAGAATTGTATCCTGTCCCCCACTTGAACAAAACAAGGCTGTTCCTTTTCAACATTAAATATGGGTATGGGACATTTACCAATAATGTTCCACCCACCGGGTGACTGCTGTGGATAGACCCCGGTTTGTTTTCCCGCCAAACCAACAGAACCCTTGGGCACTTCAAGTCTGGGCGTGGATTTACGGGGTACTTCCAGAGCATTGGGTAATCCTCCCAAATACATAAACCCGGGTAAAAACCCAATTCCATATACAATATACGTGTGGTCTGTGTGCAAACGGACAATTTCTTCGGTACTTGTTTCCAATGCTTCCGCCACCTCTTCCAAATCGATTCCAAATGATGGGTCGTAACAGACAGGTAATTTCCATAGGGTACGTTTAAACGCCTTCTTTTTTCTTTTGCTCGCATATGCCTGCATCAAGACCTCCTCATATTGGTCCAATTCAATGGCGGTGTCGTTGTTTATTATTGTCAGGGAATTATATGCAGGGACAAACTCCCATTCAGCAGATTTAAGGACCTTTTGTTGCAAGTGCATTCTGAAGGCTATGATGTCGTCCAGTATGGTTTCATCCACCCGGTTAGGCCAGGTTACCAGAATGGCCTGTTCTCCAAATGACCTGACCTGTATTTTAAATGTGCCCACTACGC
>JABDRK010000070.1 GCA_013041785.1 Eudoraea sp. | reverse complement strand
CGTCTCAACCATGGTGATGCACTGTATATTCCTGAGGGATATTGGCATTATATGAAATATGTGACTCCCGGGATATCGATGAGTCTTAGAGGGATAGCGCGTAACCCGAAAAACCTTTGCAGAGCGGTCTACAATGTGGCTGTAATGCGGTATTTTGATAACCTTATGCGAAAAATTAAGGGCCAGGCCTGGATCGACTGGAAAAATCAAAAAGCGATACGCAATACAGAAAAACACTTAAGTGAATTAGGTCCGGAGGTATTTTTGTAACCAGGCTTCAGTCGAGCAATTCCCTTGATTTATCATTCACCAGGTGATTTTCCCAACCGCGATACAGCAGGTAGGAGCTGAGCTTCCTCTTTTTTTCCAACTTACTTAAGGATCCAAGTGTCTCCAGCCGTTTCCTCGCCAGCTGGTCCAGCGTTTCCAGGTATTCCTGAACTGTAAGCTGTTCAAGGGCTTTTTTCAGGATATATGGTGAAATATCCCGCCGTTTTAGTTCACTGGCAATCCTTATTCTACCCCATTTCTTGATCCTGAATTTTCCCCTGACAAAGCTTTCAGCAAATCGTTGTTCATTTAGGAAGTCATGCTCAATCAGGTAGGCCACGATGTGGTCTATGGCCTCAGGGATCATATTCATTTCCTTAAGCTTATCCCTAACTTCCTTATGACAACGGTCCTGATAGGCACAGTAATGCCCCATTTTTTTCAGAGCATCTTTTACCGTGTACGTCTTCTTAGGTAGGTTCATGGTGAATTTTCGGAAACAGCTGAGATTAATTCTGATAAATCTCGAGGATTAATTCCTTTTCTTCGGTAGTAAAAACCATAAATCCGTTTTCTTCTCCTTGCCTGACCCCTTTACCAGAAGTTTCATATCGAACATTCTGACCTCCCTGCACCTGCAATTCTAAAGACCAGCCCGGGATTAGCTGCTGAATGGATATTTGGGTCATGGATGCAGATTTTTCATAGGATACAGAAACAGCATTATCGGCAACTTTTACGTTTTCCAGTTTAGCTTTATCCCATGAAGTGGGCATCTGGGGTCTGATGACAATCTTCTTCTCAGCTGCGTTGGGAAGGATTCCAAAGAATTGTTGCACTATGGGTATGGCAAAAGCGTAAATATTCCATGCCTGGGCAATCATACCATAATCCGGAGATACCTCATACATGCTTCCGGGTAGTGCATAACTAAATGTTCGGGTCATGCGATTCAGATAGTTCAGGGCCTTATCTGGTCTGCCGTAGTTGTTTTCGGCTACCGCCTGTACCCCTGTGGGCAGGGTCATTACTGCACCGGTATAGGAAAATACCTTGCTTCCCTGAAAGGAGCCGTCGTCAGAACCGGCAGATTCGTCACGATCTATGCCCGTTACAAATACCCCAAAAGGGTTCACAAATTTTTCTGCTGTTTCCAATGCTTTCAGGGCTTTGTCCGTTTCCGCAATTTGCATTTCCATAGGGGTATTCACCACCCAGTTATGGTGTAAAACAAAGGGCCTGGGAAGGGTTGAAGGGTTGCGGCGAATTTTTTGTGCTGTTTGCTTAAGTTCAACTACCGCCCAGGGTTTGTTTAAGGTGTCTGCTCTTACAATAGCATCATCAATTAAATGCAGTGCCTGTTCATCTGTACCGATGAAGTCAGCAAATGAATTGAATTCTTCAGACCAGAATTCCCTGTTGATCTTTTCCTTCAGACGTTCCGCCAGACTTTGGTATTCTGCGGCAAGGCCCTCATCTTCAAGGATCCTGGCCATTTTGGCCGCATCATCAAAAGCCCTTTGGGTATAGGCCGCAACATCGATCATTTCACTGTCAAGGCCGTGTATCTCCATCATTCCAAAGCCATCAGGAAATAAATTTTGGTTGCTGTCATTGGCCTCCATCAACCAGGCCAGCCCTTTTTTGATAGTTGGGAAGTATTTTCGGAGAAATTCCTTGTCCCCGTTCCAGAGGAAGGATTCCCAGATTAGGGAAGCAAACTGCGGGGTTTCATTGATATTCCCGGGGTTGAAAACCGAACCGTTGGTAGACATTTCATGAATGATCTTTCCGTTTCCATTGACGGCATTGGAGACGCTGTCCAACAACTTGATGGTTTGATGCACAATATCGGTCTGACCAATAGCCATATATCCTTTCAGGGCGTATTCGCTGTCCACTCCAAACCACCAGGGATAATCGGGAATTCCAGCGGTAATTCCCGTCCCAATCTCAGGAACAGATCTGATAAGCCAGTCGCAATTATATTTGAGCCATTCAAAAGCTTCTTCCAGTCTTGGATCGGGTACCGTTAGTTTAGAGGATGCTGCCAAAACAGCATATCGGTTTTTTTTCTCCTCAAGCAGGCTCAGCTTACTTTCCTGAAGATCTGTAAAGGTTGCGAGGGCTGCTTGTTTGTCCTTATAAGACCCTGCTATGGTGAATGTCATTCCAGTACTTGATTTCGCCGGGAGGTTAACCGTGTACGAGAGGGTACCGGATACTCCCATGCCTTTGTAAGGAGCCTTCAATTCTTCATTGCGCTGGGGAGGTATATCGGATCCAAAAATTAAAAACCAGGGATTTTCCTGGTCTTTTACAAGCCAGCTCCCTAATTGTTCATCAAATTCCGCCTTATCCTGTGCGTTGTTCATCCCGGTGCGTTCCCCGAGCCAAACGGGTCTTAAATCTGCATGTCCGGTAAATGTCAGATCAATTGATTTGTCGATATCAGAGGTGTTATGCAGGGTATATTCTACAATAATACCTTCCTTGCCATCCGGGACAAATTGCCTGCGAACTACTTCCAGATCCATCTTTGGTACCAGGAAACTATGTTCATTCGCAAAGGGGTAGTTAATAAAAGTTGTGGCTTTGTCCAGACTCACCTCCTGCCCGTTCGCAGTGATTTTCATATCAAAACCATCCATGAGTTTTATGGGATGGTTCCAGATTCCTCCCATTTCACCTGTGACATGCCAACCGATTTCGGGAAAGCTTCCGTCCTGGTGACCCACCATATAAAGGCGGTCCCCAGCGGTAACATACGGGGATTCCAGATAGGCCTGTTTACCCTCGATCGCAGGGGTGTCCTCCAGAAGTTCATTTAAGGAAACAGGATTTTCAGTTTGCCCGCAGGAGGCAAGTAAGAAGGCCAGACTAAGAAGTGAAAGAGATACTTGTTTCAAGATCAAGGTTATGATAATGTTTCACCTATGAACGAATTTATAAATTTTAAGAATAAAAAAGGTTCGTACAAACCGAATATGCAGGCATAAAAAAAGCGACTTCATATGACATGAAGTCGCTTTTTTTTAGGTAATGACTTTCCCTTCTTTATCCTTAAAACGGTATTCAAGATAGGCATAAGCATCTCGTGGGAGGATTTTAATCCACTTTTTATGTTCCATAAACCATTTGGAACGCACTGATGGAAATCCT
>JABDRK010000030.1 GCA_013041785.1 Eudoraea sp. | reverse complement strand
TGTCGGATTTCAGTTCAAAGAACCCATGGCTCGCAAGCATCCCGTCTACTTTCCCGGAGTATAATTTTTCCCCTTTCCTCAGAATTACCACATGGGAACAGCCCTTCTCCACCTCATCCAGTAAGTGCGAGGCCAGCAAAATGGTTGTGCCCTGCGATGCAATACGCTTGATTATTTCCCGGATCTGATGTATCCCCTGTGGATCCAGGCCGTTAGTGGGTTCGTCAAGGATCAGGATCTCCGGATCGTTTAGCAGGGCAGAAGCGATCGCGAGACGTTGCTTCATGCCCAGGGAATATGTCCGGAACTTGCTGTCCCGGCGTTCCCAGAGGCCAACCAATTCCAGTTTTTCACGGATTTTGTCTTTGGATACCTCTTTGATTTTACAGACCAGATTCAGATTTTGTACGGCCGACATATACGGATAAAAGTTAGGCCGTTCAATGATGGCCCCTACCCGCTTCAAAGCATCATGCGTTGAGGTATTGCCATCAAACCAGCTAAAAGAGCCGCTTGTTGCGTTTACTACATTCAAAACAATCCCAAGAGTAGTGGATTTTCCGCTACCGTTGGGTCCTAGGATACCATAGACGTTTCCTTTCTGTATGGAGAACGACAGGTCTTTGACCGCAGTCAGGTACCCGAATTTTTTAGTGAGCTGGTTAACAGTTAAAATGGTTTCCAATGGGAAATCTATATTGGTTGTATAGTAACTTGACGAAGAAATCACTAATTTGTTACAAGAAAATAAAATTAACAGTTTTATGGGTCAGCAACCATTAATGTCGAAGAAAAAGCCGGCCTACCCGGTAAATGAGAAATTGGATGCCTACCTGGAAAAGTACAACCGGAAAATTGAGATCCCAATCTTCTATGAAGATCTCCTGAGGTTTGCAGGATCTGTGGTGGTTTATGATGACCATGGGGAAGATACCTTATGGGTAAGGGTGTATTATTCAGATTCCGACAGAAAAGAGATTGACCTGAGCCTGAAAACAGTGTATTCCATCCTGCATTCAGATGGGAGCGATCACATCTTTCAATTTCTGAACATAGATGCGGTAGACTTTTGCACTTTCGGGAATTCAAAACCTTTCCGGATCAAGGTGAGGAATATATTGAATGACAATTTCCTGTATTTCTATGTAAAAAAGACCGATGCTTCCCGTATCTATGGACTGGAACTGGAACATATTCTCTCGCCCTACAACTTAAATTTCCTGGTACATCAGGACACCTTAATTGAAGAACATATAGCAGGTATTCCTGGAGACGTTTTTATCAAGGAAATGCTACCTGACTGTACCGAATCCGAAAAGGCCCAGCTGGCCAAGGAATTTGTAAAATTTAACGAGCGTTGTATGATCCGCTTGCTGGGCGATATGCGTTCTTACAACTATGTGATTGTGCCTATGCACGATTTTGATCACGTAATCTATAAAATCCGCGCCATCGACTTTGACCAGCAAAGCTTTGAAGGAAAGTTAAAGGTTTATCGGCCGCAATTCTTCAAGGAGAATTATACCATGGTTGAGATGGTACAAAATAAGTTGATTCCGGATTCCGTGGATCAGTATAAGATCGAAGAGCGGTCTATTGTCGCCAAAAGGATAATCAGTTCCGGAGAACGCATCAACCGCCTGGTCAATATATGTAAGGAAGATGATATCTCTCTCCCGGAAAACATAGAATTACTTGGAAAACAGATCTATGACCTTACGCACGACATGAAATTCAAAAACTGCAAGACCATGGGGCAACTTTTATATTTGGCCCTGGATTTTGTTAAAAGGAATTATCAGGATGTGAGTATGAAGCAGATTCTGAACAAAAAAATCAACCTAAAAAATAGCTAATTTGGGCAAGCCTGAATGGACAGCCTAATTCCAATTTTCATCGAAGTCCATATCGTCATAGCTTTCCAGGGTATCATCATAGTCAAGGCCGCCTTCAGCCTCAAAATGCTTTTCTGGAGGGGAATCCGGTAATTCTCCAAAGCTAAAAAGCAGGTTCGGGTAGGAGCGACCGTCTTCCTTGGCTACAATATCAGCCAGTTCCACGAAGAAAGTCCACATGCTCAGGAAATCATAAACATAAATGAGTCTGGGGTTGTTCTCGGTAAGGATGTCCTGAAGC
>JABDRK010000009.1 GCA_013041785.1 Eudoraea sp. | reverse complement strand
CCTTCAGGCAGCTAATATTTACCTTTCGTAGAACTTTTTGTGCAGGTTATAGGTTATTTTTCCTATTTCGGGTAACCCTGGCGATTTTTACTATTGCTGATATGTTCAGTTAAATATTCCCGGACAGCGATAAGGGAAGTTACCATGTTAAGAAGTATTACACCCGTCAACGCAAAACTTTGGGGCGTTTTGGAAGCGATGTAGTCAACTTAGAAATGTCAGGTAACTTTCTTACAACTAAATCTGGGAATGAATAAATAGCCATAACCATGAGAAAGAGTGTAATCTTTTTTGCCATTTTGCTGTTGGTATTATTCCTTGCCGTGGTCTCTGAGCGTAAGGACCGCGAGGAATTTACCAAAGACATGGTAATGAGTGAAGAAACCACCGCCCAAAATCTGGAACCTGACCTTGATCTGGAGCTACCTTAAGCTTCTTTCCGGAAAACCACCCAAATCATTATGCCCCAAAAATTTCAAAAACGTCTTAAGCTTGGCTTATGGGTAATTTTACCCCTACTGCTCATTTCTTTTATTTCCCGTGGGTTATCGAATAATTATCCAGATTTAGAATCAGGCACCTATCAATTAAATGCTATAGGTGCTGCCAACACCCTGCTGAAGGGAAATATCTTTTTCCAGCAGGATGAAGTGATCTCAAGTAAGGGAAGATTGTTGTCTACCTTGAAACTCAACTTCGAAGACAATGAGAATTCTGGGGAACTCCCCATCCAGTTTTTAATTTCTGTGGATACGGATAAACAAACAATATCGACGGGTAAGTACAATATAAGTCGGTATATCAGTGGCTTCATGAATAATTTTGATGGCGTATTCGGGTATGCAAACCTTAGCATGTTGGGAGAAAAACCTTTTTTTACCCGGAAAGGGGAATTGGTCATCACAGAATATAGTCGTGATTTGGTTTCAGGCACGCTTGATGTTATCCTGGAAGATGTACATGGGGAATCATTGCATTTGCAGGGAAGTTTTAGCGCCTTGAATGACTAAAATTGATTATTTCTGAAGAAAACTGCAAGTGAACTACTTTGTTTTCTGACCGCAGCCCCTGACGCCTAAAATCTGTTTCTACTCAAGTATAAAAACAAGGTAAAGCCGGTTAACGCCACAGCCCCTGTATCTTATGATTTAGTAAGACCAAAGAGTATAAAAAAAGATACTTTTTGGTCCATTTTTTTTATACAGGATAATCCCCAACCCTCCCAAAAGTTATTACTTACTGCAAAGGCAATAGCTGCCTATCCCGAGGCTAGATTTCAACATGTCGTGTTAAAAACTTTGAAGCCGAATTGCCAAAACAGGCTTTACAATTTGGTAACATTTTTAAATCTTTGTTAGCCCAACTCGCTTGTAGTTTTCACCCATCATTAATAATTAAAATTGAAGAGCATATGTCAGCCGCTGTAGAACCCATTTTGCATGAAAATAAGGATCGATTTGTTATTTTTCCAATTGTTCATCACGATCTCTGGGAATGGTATAAAAAGTGTGAAGCTTGTTTTTGGACAGCTGAAGAAATTGATCTTCATCAGGATCTGACGGATTGGAATAACAAACTGAATGATGATGAACGTTATTTCATTAAACACATTCTGGCCTTTTTTGCGGCATCCGATGGGATTGTAAATGAAAACCTGGCGGAAAATTTCGTCAACGAAGTACAGTACTCTGAGGCCAAGTTCTTTTACGGTTTCCAGATTATGATGGAGAACATCCACAGCGAAACCTATTCCCTGCTGATTGATACTTATGTAAAGGATGAAAAAGAGAAAAACATCCTGTTTAAGGCCATTGAAAATTTTGAGGCCATAAAGAAAAAAGCCGACTGGGCCCTTAAGTGGATTGATTCTCCCAGTTTTGCAGAGCGTCTGATTGCCTTCGCTGCAGTAGAGGGGATCTTTTTCTCAGGAGCATTCTGTTCTATCTTCTGGCTGAAAAAAAGAGGGTTAATGCCCGGGCTTACTTTTTCAAACGAGCTGATATCAAGAGATGAAGGCATGCACTGCGATTATGCCGTACACCTGCATAACAAGCACCTCATAAATAAAGTTCCTAAGGAGCGAATTACAGAAATTATCGTTGATGCGCTTAATATTGAGCGGGAATTCATCACAGAATCCTTACCTGTTAGCCTTATCGGAATGAATGCCAAACTTATGACCCAGTACCTGGAGTTCGTTACCGACCGCTTATTGGTGGAATTGGAATGCGATAAGGTTTACAACGCCACGAATCCATTTGACTTTATGGATATGATCTCCCTGCAGGGGAAAACTAACTTCTTTGAAAAGCGCGTGTCTGAATATCAGAAGGCAGGTGTTTTAAATAAAGAAAAGGACACCGATTCCCAGAAGATCAGCTTTGACGCCGACTTCTAGGAACCCATAAGGATTGGTAGCCCTAGTCGATCGGGGAATAGCTATGCCTTAAAATAAGATGTTAAACTTTTTAACATCTAATCAACCAAGAGAACACTTAATAATTGTAGCAAAATGTTTGTAGTAAAAAGAGACGGAAGAAAAGAGCCGATGATGTTTGACAAGATTACCGCCCGGGTAAGAAAATTGTGTTACGGGCTTAACGATCTTGTGGATCCCGTAAAAGTAGCCATGCGGGTTATTGAAGGATTGTACGATGGGGTTACCACTTCTGAACTCGATAATCTGGCCGCGGAAATAGCCGCTACCCTGACCACTGCACACCCGGATTACGCCAAACTGGCTGCCCGGATTTCCGTATCCAATCTGCATAAAAACACTAAAAAGTCCTTTTCCGAAACCATGCAGGACCTTTACCATTACGTAAACCCACGTACAGGGAAAAAGGCACCCCTGCTTTCGGATGAGGTTTACAAGGTAGTCATGGATAATGCGGACACCCTGGATTCCACGATCATTTATAACCGGGATTTTGGCTACGATTATTTCGGTTTCAAAACATTAGAGCGTTCGTATCTGCTTAAATTAAATGGGAAAATAGCAGAGCGCCCACAGCATATGCTTATGCGGGTAGCTGTTGGAATCCACCTGGACGATATCGATTCGGTAATTGAGACCTACGAGCTGATGTCCAAGAAGTATTTTACACACGCTACACCCACCCTTTTCAACTCGGGTACTCCTAAACCACAGATGTCGTCCTGTTTCTTGCTGGCTATGAAAGACGACAGTATAGACGGCATATATGATACCTTAAAGCAAACGGCTAAAATATCACAGTCGGCCGGGGGTATTGGCCTGTCTATTCACAATATCCGGGCTACCGGCTCCTATATAGCCGGGACCAATGGGACCTCCAACGGGATTGTTCCCATGCTGCGTGTTTATAATGATACCGCCAGATATGTGGATCAGGGCGGAGGAAAACGCAAGGGGAGTTTTGCTATTTACGTAGAACCCTGGCATGCAGACATTTTTGAATTCCTTGATCTCAAGAAGAACCACGGCAAGGAGGAAATGCGGGCGCGGGATCTGTTCTATGCCATGTGGATTCCCGACCTGTTTATGAAACGTGTTGAGGCCGATGGAGAATGGACACTGATGTGCCCCAATGAATGCCCGGGGCTTTTTTCCACGCACAGTGAGGAATTTGAAAAGCTGTATACCCAATACGAAGCGGAAGGGAAGGGGCGTAAATCGGTTAAAGCCAGAGAACTTTGGGAAAAAATTCTGGAGTCTCAGAT
>JABDRK010000433.1 GCA_013041785.1 Eudoraea sp. | reverse complement strand
CCTTCCGGACGCCTGGAAGCCAACCTTTCGGATAATAAGCTATACTACATCAATTTCTTTGCCCAGCCATATCCACTTACCTCGGGTCCGGCAGTATATGATCTTTCACTTCAGGAAGACCGGGTTATTGATATGCTTGGCATTGCTCAGGAAATTGAAGCGGAGATCGGGACATCCCTTGTTTTAACGGACATATACTATCTGGAAAGTGCAGAATTATTCGCAGTTTGCTATGCCGAAGCGACCCCGGCAGACAGTTGGAATGGGGGGCTTATTTTTTTACGCCCCAGTGGGGAAAAAGTATATCGATTGGAGCTGCCTTTCGTGCCTACCTACGTAATCCGACAGTAAATAGTGCTTTCCGACCGGGTAGTCGGTTTTTACCACCCTACAATTAGTGCAGGACCTGAGTTTTCGGGCCTGGAGGGATAAATATTTCGATGAAATCCCCTTTAAAAGTACCATCCAACAACTACAGCAGCCCATTACAAACCACCTGGTCGGTTATTTTCAGAAAAGCATTTGTTGGTGCGATCCCTGTTCATGGTCCAACAACCATTTTTTACGGTGCAAACCACCGGCATAACCGGTAAGTGACCCGTCGCTTCCCACAACCCGGTGACAGGGCACAATTACCCAAAAAGGGTTTTTAGCGTTGGCTGCAGCTACGGCTCTCACTGCCTTGGGATCCCCCAATTGTTTAGACAGTTCCAGGTAGGACATTGTTTTACCATAAGGAATGTGGGTAAGGCCCTTCCATACGGATTTTTGAAAAGGGGTGCCGGAAAAATTGAGTTTCAGCGTGAATTCCCTGCGCTTTCCCTCAAAATATTCACGAAGCTGGTAAACAGCTTCTTCCAGAATTTCCGGGACAATTTCATTAGTAGTGGGGACTTCATCCAGAATGGTAACTGCCGTGAGGCCTTCCGAGTTGCCCTCGATTCTGGCCCATCCCAGTGGGGTATTGAGGACAGTGGATTCCATAGGGTTATTCGATTATACCTGATCTTTTTGCCCTGACCTCCCATTTTCTGCGGGCCAGCTGCTGCAAATCTTCAACATTGTCGCTTTCGTCCATGATCTCGAGTCCCAGGAGGGTTTCAATAACGTCTTCCATGGTTACCAGCCCACTTACGGAACCGTATTCGTCTACGACCAGCGCAATATGCTCTCGTTTGGCAATCAGGGTTTCAAATAACTGAGGGATACTGGTATCGCGTTTTGTAATAAGTATATCTCTTTTGATCTCCGCGAGGGTGACTTCTTCATTTTCCTCGATAATTTCTTCCAAAACATTGTCTTTCAGTACAAATCCGGTGATGATATCTTCCCGTTCCCCGTATACCGGGATTCGGGAAAACCGCAACTTGGGATTTTCCTTGAAGAAATCCTTGACTGTCATGGTTTGGGGGGCAATTTTCATCACCGTACGTGGGGTCATAATATCCTTCACGAAAACCTCATCGAATTTCAGAAGGTTTTTGATCACTTTGGATTCTGATTCCTGAAAAACCCCTTCTTCATGGGCAATATCGGCCATGGCGGTGAAATCTTCCCGACTCAGGACGCTTCCATGGCCTCCCCGTTTTCCAATTAATCGGGTAAAAATCTGTAAAAGCCACATCAGCCCGGTCCATTTTAAGACCCAGACCATTACATTCAGAGCTGTGGTTGTAAAATGTGCCAGTTTTTTCCAGTAGGTGGCACCTATTGTTTTTGGGATGATCTCTGAAGCTACGAGTATAAGTAAGGTCATAACCGTAGAAACAAGCCCAACCATAAGATCCTCGGTAAATGAAATACCCAGGATTTTGTGTTCCTGACTTCCGTAAAGCTCCGTATAGGTTACCTTGGCCTGAACACCCACCAGAATTGCTCCAACGGTATGTGCAATGGTATTAAGGGTGAGAATAGCGATCAACGGCTTGTCCACATCCTTTTTCAAGGCCTCCAGCCCTAAGGCGTAAGATTTGCCCAACTTCTTTTTAACATTTATAAATGTAGGAGTGACGCTTAGTAAAACCGCTTCCAGTATGGAGCAGAGGAAAGAGAAGAAAACGGAGAGAAAAGCGTATAACAGCAGTAATCCCATGAAAACAGGTTATGCAGCGAAAGTTACGAAAAAAGTACATAGGCCGTGAGTTCCCTATGCTCGAATTGTTCGGGTAATAATTTTAGCAGTGAAAAAGACAATAATAAAATTAACCGCTTGTTACAATTCTGGAAGCAAAGAATTGTAAAATATACCTATAAGTATATCGCTAGTATTGTTCTTTTTTCAAATTATGAAATACCAAAAGGTATATATTGTAAACAAACCGTGAAGCCCCTGTAGAATGGGATTTATACATGAGGAAAACAGTATGCTAACCCATTAGCTTCACTGCTTCTTTGGCAAAATAACTGGCAATTATACTGGCGCCGGCACGCTTCATGGAGATTAGTTGTTCCATCATTACCGCATCATGATCCAGCCAGCCTTTGGCAGCTGCTGCCTTCAGCATGGCATACTCTCCGGATACCTGATAAACGGCAACAGGAATATCCACCACTTCCCGGATATCCCGCACTATATCCAGGTAAGACAAACCAGGCTTGACCATAACGATATCTGCACCTTCTTCAACATCCATTTCCGCTTCCCTGATGGCCTCCAGCCTGTTGGCAGCATCCATTTGGTATGTTTGTTTGTCTTTGGGAATATCCGGATGGTCAACCGGTGCGGAATCAAGTGCCTCCCGAAAAGGGCCGTAAAATCCGCTTGCGTATTTTGCGCAATAACTCATAATCCCGGTATCAGTAAGCTCTTCATCTTCGAGGGCCTCCCGGATGATCTGTATGCGCCCATCCATCATATCGCTCGGAGCTACAAAATCTGCACCTGCCTTTGCATGGGAAATACTCATTTCTGCCAGCAGCTCGCTGGTTTCGTCATTGAGGATCACCCCATTAGCCACAATCCCATCATGGCCGTAGGTAGAGTATGGGTCCAGGGCTACATCGGTCATAACCAGCATATCCGGACAGGCATTTTTTACCGTTTTTACTGCGCGCTGCATTAAGCCGTGTTCATTTAAAGCTTCCTTTCCCTGGTTGTCTTTCAGATCTTCAGGTATTTTTACAAAGAGCAGAACGGCGCAAAGCCCCATATTCCATAATTCTTTTACTTCTTTTTCCAGCTTGTCCAGGCTGAGACGGAAATAGTTGGGCATGGAAGGGATTTCCTCCTTAACATCATGACCTTCGACTACAAAAAGGGGGACCAAAAAATCACTGGGGGTTAAAATTGTCTCCCTTACCAAATGGCGTATTGATTCATTGGTTCGTAACCTGCGGTTTCTTCTTAGTGGATACATGCTATGGTGTTATTACAGTTTCATTAAAATTCAATCTCACCCGATAAGTAGGGAACAACCCGCCCGGATATCCTCACCCGATCTCCACGCAGTTCGCAGCTAAGACTGCCTCCGCGTTTCGAGAGTTGGCGTGCTTTAAAATTATTTTTGCTCAGGATATTAGCCCAATAGGGGGTGAGGGTGGTATGTGCTGACCCCGTAACCGGATCTTCACTTACGCCCGACTGCGGGGCAAAAAAACGGGACACAAAATCAACTTCCTCTCCGGGGGCAGAGGCAATTATACCCCTGGCGTCTACCTGGTTCAATAAAAAGAGATTGGGGTTAAGCCCTCGTATATCCCTTTCATTCGGATAAATGAGCAGGTAATCTGTACGGCCTTTCAGGCAATGCTCGGGTGTTTTACCCATAGCCTCATCGAGCAGTGGAACAGGCGATGTTTTCACAGCAATATCAGCCGGGAAGTCGAGGGTCAGTAACCCATCTGTTCCTTTTTCAACGGGTAACGGACCGCTTTTTTCCGAGTAAAAAGGGATTATATCTTCCTGAAATCCATAATACTCAAACAACACAAAGGCAGCTGCCAGGGTAGCATGTCCGCACAGGGCTACTTCGATTTCCGGGGTAAACCATCGGATATGATATCCGGGGGATTCCTTTACAAGGAAAGCCGTCTCTGCCAGGTTGT